>DASQVB010000192.1:0-5905 GCA_035640975.1 Pseudonocardiaceae bacterium | reverse complement strand
ATGGATGACGGCGGGGCGATCATCGGCCATGACGCCATCGTTGTTGCCACCAAGGCAATCCGTTCCGCTTTCGGCGAAGATGGCGACAGGCCTGATCTGATTATTCAGCAGTTCAACGGCCTGCGCGGAGCAGGTGCGGTGCCCGGAGCGAGCGGCTGGATATCGCTCGACGAGAATGGCAACACCGTGAACAAGGCGGTAGCCATCCTGCTGGTGAAGCCCAGCGGCGGTGTGGAGTGGCTGGGCTTGGGGTCTGCAGACGGTCTGCCTTGTGTACCAAACGACGCCACGCAACGATGTTGACCCTGTCCGACAAGCAGCCAAAGACGTTGACCCAGGCGCTGTCCACGCCGGGGTGGGTGGGACCGAAGTCAGAGCCACCAGGTGCTGAGCAGACTCGGGAAAGCGGCGACGGCGGCGAACCTAACGAAGCGCCCAGCCAGGCCGGTCACGAGGAACGTCACGAGCCGGATCCGTGCCAAGCCCGCGAGTACTGACGCCGCAGCGAACGGTGGCAGGCCGATCAACGCGCTGGCTAGCAGCATACCCACGGTCCATATCCGACGTTGCTGGGAAAATTCCTGGAATCGCCGCAACTGACGTGCCCACTGTCCGGCGCGTTGCCGGTCGGGACCACGGCGCAAGCGGGCGGGCAACATCAGCACCCCCCGTCCCGTGTAGTAGAAGACGACCTTGCCGATCATCTGACCGACCGCTGCGGTTAATCCGAGCAATCCCCAATGCAGTTGCGGTTGAGCGGCAGCCAAACCAACCAGGTAGAGCTCGGTGTTGAACAGGGGAACCAAGGCTGAGAGCACGCAGTACCCGAGCGTGAGGCCTATCCACTCCACCCGATCACACCCCAGCGCCGCAGCGGGATGGGCGTCAAGCACCACAAACGGTGTGAGGCGTTCGTCTTTTCGCCAGGCGGCAACCTTGTGCTTGACATCAGCTGTGCGTCACCGAGCCAGGCTACTTTGTGCGCCAGCGCGGTGAGAATAATTGACCGCTGGATCATTCTGGATCATCACGCGCCGTGATTCCGATCCGATGCTCATCCCGCCGAGCATCCTGATTATCAGGGCGGCGGACCAGCCGAGTCGGTGATGATCTGTGCCAGTGCCTCTGGCTCAGACAGGAACGGATGATGTCCGCAGGCGAGCTCGACGATCCGGGTGGCCTTCGCGGCGTGCGCTTGTTGGCCAGCAGCCGGTATCGCGCGATCCTCGGTGCAGACCACATAGGTTGAGGGGACTTCGCGCCAGGCCACTCGACGCACGGGCTGCCCGAACGCCGACTGGGACTGCGGGGTGGCGCGGGTAAGCGCTTCGGTGAACGTTGCGTCGTCGCAGTCGGCGAAGAACAGCTCTCGCAACTGATCAGAACGCAGGACTACGGTGCCATCCGGTTGTGGCTGCACCCACGGCGCCGGGCCGGCACCGACGGCGTCCGCGTGCGACTGACCTAACTCCGGCAACACCGACGTGATGTAGATCAAGTGCTGCACCTTCGATTCGTCCGTCCCGGCTTCGGTGATCACGGCGCCGCCGTACGAATGCCCGCACAAGATGATCGCCTCGTCTGCCGCAGCCACTGCTGCTGAGACCGCAGCGACGTCGGCGTACATGTCCTTGAGCTCGCTGAACGCCCCTTCACAGCTGGGAAGAACCACGGCCTCGGTGGACATGCCTCGCTGGGCGAGTGGCTCGACCATCCGATGCCACCACCACTGGCCATCGCGAACCAGCGCCCCGTGTACAAACAGCACCTTCATCAATCGCCTCCGGTTACATCGTGGCCGTCGGCGAGCGGTTCAGGCGCCATAGGGAGTAGTAAACCTGGCGTGCCTAAGGGTGCGCGCCCACCAGCCCAGCTGGTCTAGGAGCGCCCCGGCGGCAGCGTTGACCGCATTGGATTCCAGGGGGACTCCGTGCGCGTCGAACCGTTGGTGTGCTCCGTGGAAACTCACCGTCTCTCGAATGGTGACAGTGTGGAGCTCGGCGAACACGACGCGCAGTTGCTCCACCGCGCGAAGTCCGCCGGACAGGCCGCCGTAACAGACGAATCCGACCGGCTTGGCGCGCCATTCCCCGCTGACCGAGTCGATCGCGGTCTTCAGCGGTCCGGGATAGCCGTGATTGTACTCGGGGGTGACCACAACGAAGGCGTCGGCGGCGTCAATCCGGGAGCTGAAGTTCGTGCTCGGGATTGGGGTGTCAGCGAGATCGATGACGTCGACGCTCAGGTCGTCGCGTTGCTTGGCCTGCCCAACGAACCAGTCGGCCACGATGGGCCCGAACCGGCCTTCCCGAACGCTGGCCACGATCACCGCGAGTGTCAAGGTGGAACTCATGGCCGCGAACCTATATCCTCAACCATTATTGAGGTCAAGCTGAGTGTGAGGAAGTGACGTGGCCGTTGAGGAATCAGCGTGGGACCAGGCTGAGCTCACTGTGGGGCAACTCGCAGCGCGTAGCGGTGTGGCAGTCTCGGCGCTGCACTTCTACGAGCGCCAAGGCTTGATCAGCAGCCGGCGGACTTCGGGTAACCAGCGCCGCTACAAGCGCGACGTTCTTCGGCGCGTGGCGCTGATCCGCATCGCCCAGCGAGTCGGGATCCCGCTGGCCGATGTCGCCGCAGTACTCGCGCTACTACCGGATGGCCGGACCCCCACCCGGCGCGACTGGCAACGAATATCCCAATCCTGGCAAGCCGAACTCGACCAGCGAATACGCCATCTCCAGCAGCTCCGGAATGACTTCACCGACTGTGTGGGATGCGGCTGCCTGTCCATCGACCGCTGCCGGATGGCCAATCCCTACGACGAGCTGAGCAAGCACGGTGCTGGCCCCCGACGACTGCTCGCTCCTTGACTTTCACTCGATCTCGGCGCTCGTTAGGCCTGACACATGGCCAGTAACCTGGTCACGGTGGCCCAATTACGCATGGTGGCTGATCCGGCGGCGGCCAGCGGGCCCGACGTTCGGGCCAGTTGCGCGGCCAGCTCGCTGCGTCCGAAGCCGTCGGGCGTATGCAGGAAAAGTGTGCGGCCCACCACCGTTGCCTCGTCGCGGCTGCCCTTGTCGAGGGCCCGCTGCTGGGCGGTGACGATGGCGGCAAGTGCGTCGGGTCCGAGCTGCTCGTTGGTGAACGCGGCGTGCAGGCATTTGGAGTTCGTCTCGTCTGGGTAGGGGTTGTCCGTGACCACCTGCGACAGCTCCTCGCAGTTCAACACCACCACCCGAGTTCGCACGCTCAGCGACTCGGCGATCGCCCGCTCGAGAGCAGCGGCCACCGCGGTGGTGTCAGTCTCTGTGCTGGTGAAGACCACGTTGCCGCTGTGGATATAGGTCGCCACGTTGGTGTGGGAGAGGGAGGTGACGACCGCGCGCAAGTCCGCCATTGCGACCCGGTTGTGGCCGCCGACGTTGATGCCGCGCAGCAGCGCGACGTGCGTGGGCACATTGGAATTCTGCTCGATTGGTGCTGCAGATCGTCGGTGTCAGACTCAGGCAGTACGGTCCTCGGCAATGCCCCAACCGTCCTACCTGCGCACCACCCGGGCCGCCTACGACACCGTCGCTGCCGACTACGCCGAGCTCCTCGGCACCGAACTTGCGGCCAAGCCACTGAATCGTGCGTTGCTTGCCGCGTTCGCCGAACTCGCGCAGGCCGCCGGTGTCGGGCCGGTCGCCGATCTCGGTTGCGGCCCCGGCCGCATGACAGCACACCTGCACTCTCTCGGGTTGAGCGCTTTGGCGTCGATCTGTCACCGGCGATGATTACGGTGGCCCGCCGGGCGCATCCAGGCCTGCAGTTCGACGTGGGGTCGATGACCGCCCCTGGACCTTACGGACGGCGTTCTCGGCGGCATCGTCGCCTGGTACTCCATCATCCACACCCCACCGCAGCGGTTGCCGGGGGTGTTCACCGAGTTCCACCGGGTGCTTGGCCCGGGCGGCCATCTGCTGCTGGCCTTCCAGGTCGGCGACGAGCGCGTGCGCCTGGAGCAGGCGTACGGTCACACAGTGTCGCCGACGCTTACCGCTGTCGCCCGACCGTATCGGCGAGCTGTTGAGCCAGGCCAGGCTTATCGTGCATGCCCGGCTGCTTCGTGAGCCGGACAAGAACGAGAAGATCCAGCAGGCTTACCTCCTGGCACGCAAGCCGGTGGAATCCTGGCGTCCGGCCTCAGAGCCGCTCGACAATGAAGACATGCCCTAGCCGTAAGTGGAGCGGAGTGCTGGATAGATACGAGAGGAGTCGGCGATGCTGCTGGATGGCGTGAACCACATCGCCTGGATCTCCACCGTCTGATTCCATGCGTTCGAGGGTGGCCGCTGACGTTGGAGCCGCCTTCTAGAGACTGGGTCCGGTCGTCGCCAGGATGGCGATATGGCTGACGTACAGATCGCCCATACCGCCTGGTTGTCCCCGCAGGAACGACAGGCGATTCGGATACTGCTCGACGAGGCCTTCGACGGCGATGTCACCGACGACGACTACGAACATGCTCTCGGCGGCATGCACGCCCTTGTTTGGGAAGACCGGGAGCTGATCGGGCACGGCTCGGTGATCATGCGGCGGCTGCTGCATGGCAGGCGCGCGCTGCGCACCGGCTATGTCGAGGGGGTTGCGGTGCGTGCGAATCGCCGTCGGCGTGGATACGGCGCAGCCTTGATGACAGCGCTGGAGCGGGTGATCCGGGGAGGGTACGAGATCGGTGCGCTGGGGTCCTCCGAGCAGGCCGCGGACTTCTACGCCGCACGCGATTGGCAGTTGTGGACGGGTACGGCCTCGGTGATCGGGCCCGGCGGGATCGAGCGCACGGCGGAGGAGGAGGGATGCATCTACGTGTTGCCGATCAGCGCGGAGTTGACGCCGGACGGGGACCTGGCGTGTGACTGGCGGGGTGGCGACGTCTGGTAGTGGCAAGCGCGGCTACCGACGCTGGATGCTGACCAGCCAGGCGGGGACCTAGCCGGTGGTAACGGCGTAAGTGGCGTGTCGGATCTTTGCTTTGATCCATTCGTGGTCGATCCCAGCACGGTGTGGCCGTGAGATGCGAGGTACAGCGCGTTTTCGCCAGTTTCGCATCCGACATCAAGGACCCGGCCCCTGAACTGGCCATCCTTGACTAATGTCACAACTGCTGGGCTGTGGTTTGTCGATCTCCCACGGTGGGGCGCCTTGATAGGAGGGGTTGAAGCTGGCGTAGTTCATCGAAGACCCTCTGGCGTCTATGCGGAGCCATGCCTCGATGTTCACCTCAACCAGAATTGAGGGTCAACCGTATGCCGGCCTCAGCTGTCAACCACCCGGTCTTTGCCCAGTTTTACGTCTGGTTGAGCCACCGGATGGAGCCAGAGCTAGCTGTGCACCGGCGCAGCCTGCTGGCTGGGCTCAGCGGGCAGGTACTCGAACTCGGTGCGGGCAACGGGCTGAACTTCGCGCACTACCCGGTGGAGGTCACTCGTGTCCTCGCCGTCGAACCAGAGCCGCATCTGCGGGCTTTCGCCATCAGCTCGGCAACGAAGGCGTCGGTGCCCATTGAGGTGGTGGACGGGGTCGCCGACCGGTTACCCGCCGACGGATCCAGCGTCGACGCTGCCGTGACGTCGCTCGTGCTGTGCTCAGTGCCTGACCAGGCATCGGCACTGACCGAAATCAGTCGAGTGCTGCGCCCAGGTGGCCAGCTGCGGTTTCTCGAACACGTGCGGGCCAGCTCGGCAGCGCTGGGCTGCACTCAGCGCCTGTTGGACGTGACGATCTGGCCGCGGATCGCTGGCGGCTGCCACACCCATCGCGATACCGCGGCCGCGATCCGCCAGGCCGGTTTCACGATCGAACGCCTGAACCCGCTGCGCTTCCCCAACCTCCGTCTCTCCGCACCAACCTCCCCCCA
>DASQVB010000191.1:0-3065 GCA_035640975.1 Pseudonocardiaceae bacterium | reverse complement strand
ATCGTGCCGAACTCCATTGGGAAACCACCGGCGGCGTGCACGCCTTCCTTGCTGGCCTTGGCCAGACGATCCAGCGACAGGTTGCAGGGGGTGATCTCGTTCCAGGACGACGCGACACCGATCTGCGGCTTGGCGAAGTCGTCATCGCCCATGCCGACGGCACGCAACATGCCCCGAGCCGCGGCGCGCTCCAGGCCCTCAGTGACTTCCCGGCTGCGTGGTTTGAGGTCTGGCTGGCTCATGCCGATCTCCCGTCCTCGTGCTACGGCCTGCCGCTTGCCTGACACAGCATGTCACGCAGGCACACAGGCCACGATCACCACGAGCAGCACTCAGCTGGGTTCGTGAACGGGCCTGTAACGCGGCTCAATGCCACTCCGATGAGCATAACGAGCCCCGGCGATTTCCCCCGACCGCCGGGGCTCGTCCTGGCCAGCCTCAACCGCGCGTGTCCGGCTCTCCTGCGCGGTGTGTCGTGCTCTGGTGCACGCTGCGACAGGCGTCGAGGACCGCGGGGTTGGCCGTAGGCGTTCAGGACCGGCCCGCATCTCCATGATCCGAAACGTTCACGCTGTGTGCTGCTGGACGGCCAGATGCTCGCTCCTGTAGCTGACCGCGGCCGGGACATCTCGTTG
This sequence comes from Pseudonocardiaceae bacterium, assembly GCA_035640975.1. Taxonomy (GTDB): domain Bacteria; phylum Actinomycetota; class Actinomycetes; order Mycobacteriales; family Pseudonocardiaceae. The sequence goes on along the minus strand of DASQVB010000191.1, from coordinate 2,430 downwards.
TAGCCCGCATGCCAACGATGACGATCAGCTGGCCAACTCTCTCACCGGCGCGGCCAATCGGTTCGCCAGGCCAGCATCCACCCATTCGATCTCGACGAGCAGCGCTTCGCTGATCACGCCAAAAGCGCGTCTGAGTTCAGCAATGTCGAGGGAGCAGACGAGCGCCCCGGTGAGCACCGCAGTGATCTCCAGGGGAAGGTTATCCATTCCCCGGCCCTGAACAGCCGGCACACCGTGGCGCAGGCACGCCAGAGCGAGAACATGGTCCCGCACGCCGCTGATCATGTACTCCGCCTGCCACACCCGGCCACGTGCAATGCTCGAACGGGCATGCAGCGCATAAAGCCAGCCCATACCAATCAGCTCAGCGGCGTCAGGCGCTAGTGCCGTTGGTCGTTCATTGGCGTTCCCGAACAGGAGCCGGAAGGTAGGGGCGATGGCACCGAACTCCGCCGCTGGCCAGAAGGCGAGGTCGACTTGCAAGGTGCTAGCGAGCAGGAAACTCGATAAAGAGTGGCACCCCGGGTCACATCCACGTGATGGACGGCAGCATGCTCCTGGTACATGCGGTCGGTCCAGTCGGCAAGCACCTGCCCGAGATCGGCGTCAGCGGCAATGCACAAAGCGAGATCAACGTCCGACCACTGATCTTCACGACCGACTGCGGCCGACCCGGTCACCGCGGCGCCCGTGATGCGGGCATCGGCGTAGGCCGCTGAAACCAGCCCCTCGCGCAGCCGTCCTCGCCCCTCTGGCGTGAACACAGCGTCAGACTACGGGCGCCACCTCTGCTGCTCGGCGATGAAGTGGATGTCGTACTCGATAAGGAACGTCGTCTCACCCTCGTCGCTAAGTCGGACGACCTCGGTCAACCCTTCGAAGTAGCGTTCCGGGGGGCGCTCGGCGCGAACACCGGGCCGCTTCGCCACCCATCCTATGCTCGCGTGTCGGGCTCTCCTGCACGGCGTGTCGTGCTCTCGTGCACGCTGCGAAACGTCTTGAGGACCGTATCGCTGAACAAGACGAACCGTGCCTCACGCACGCTGGTGGGTGTGTTGGCGATGGTGGTCAACGCGATGCGGGCGGCGTCGGCCACCGGCCACCCGAAGATTCCGGCGGACACCGCAGGGAAGGCGACGGTCTGAGCGCCGAGTTCGTCGGCCACTCGCAACGATTCGCGGTAACAGGAGGCGAGCAGTTGTGAGCGGTCTTCGGACTCGGCGTACACCGGACCGACGGTGTGAATCACCCATTGAGCTGGCAGATCACCCGCGGTGGTCGCGACTGCCTGGCCGATGGGCAGACCGTCGCGATAGCGCCCGGCCCGCAGTACCTGGCACTGCGCCAGGATCGCGGGGCCTCCCTGGCGGTGGATCGCGCCGTCCACGCCGCCCCCGCCGAGTAGCGAGCTGTTGGCGGCATTCACTACTGCGTCGACGTGCTGCTCGGTGATGTCACCTGGTACCAGGATGATCTGCACTGCCATGACCGCACTGTAGCTACCAGCCGGTATGGCAAACACTGGCCTGGACGCAAAAACAGCAGTGCTTATCAGTGTCGCTGTTGGCCGGTCGGGTCCGTCGCAGTCGGGGTGCGGATGTCGAAGGCATCCGCAATGCGATTGAAGAAGTTGAGCAACGCCGCCTCATAGACCGCCTCGGCGATCTGTGCATCCGTCCAGCCGACGTCCCGCAGGCCTTGGACCTGCTCATCGGTGATGCGGTAGGCGTGGCGAGTCACGGTGCCCACAAACTCCAACAACAACCGCTCGGCTGTGCTGAGCCCCGCCGCCTCAAGATCGCCTTCGCGCAGCGCGTGGGCGGTTTGGTGGTGCCGCTCGCCGTGCAACTGCAGGAACCGGGTGTGGCCCGACAGGCAATAATCGCAATGGTTCAGCGCGGAAACGTAGGAAGCGATCATCTCGTGCTGGGCCTGGGTAAGCGCGCCATCGGTGAAATGCAGGCGCGCGGCCTGCACGATGGGGGCGAGGAAGTCCGGACGCAGGCTCAGGCAGCGGATGACGTCATCCACCTTCCCTGTGGGGGAGATCCTTTTCACTTCCTCATACAGGCCAGCGAGTTCGCCGCAGGCCGCAGCGTCTTCAATCCAGGCAATTCTTGGCATTGGTCGCGTTCCACTACTTGAGTTGTTACCGGTTCGCTTCGGCGCGACAGTTTCCATGTAGCGCCATTCTCCATGGTCGGCCGTCCGTGAACGCGTGCTGGGTTACTGTCTGCCCGGTCCGGGGCGAACCAGCCCAGCTCTAGCCCCACCGTGATCAGGTTCCTAGACGGCATACGCGGGCTCATCGCCCATGGCCGCACAGCACTCTGCCGCCCAGCGCGCCCGCAAGTAATGGGCCACACTCCCGCAGCGTTGCTGGTCGCACCATGCGGTGGTGGCCTCCGACAACCCGTAGTGAGACGAGCG
>DASQVB010000190.1:0-3935 GCA_035640975.1 Pseudonocardiaceae bacterium | reverse complement strand
CACCACTGCGACCGCTTGCTGACGCCAACCGGCTGCTGCTGCTAGGCCCCACTGCACAAGGCTCGACTTGGGATGCTGTCACTGGTAGCTGGGGCCCGGACATCGGGCGCATCGATCAGGCGTTGGCTGAGGTGTTCACCTCCTACCGCGTCGACTCCAAGCGTCTCGTCGTCAGCGGCTTCTCAGACGGTGCCTCCTATGCCCTGTCCATGGGGTTGGCCAACGGCGATCTGTTCACCCACATCATCGCGTTCTCACCCGGGTTCGTCGTACCGGGACCGCGAGTCGGCACGCCGGCCATATACATATCCCACGGACGTGACGACGCGGTGCTGCCGATCGAGCGCACCACCCGGCGCATCTCTCCGTGGCTGCGCAAATCGGGTTACCCAGTTGTGGTGCATGAGTTCGACGGATCACATACGGTGCCGCCTGCCATCGTGGAAGACGCCGTGCGGTGGGTGTCGGGCGGGCCATGACGGCTCCGGCAGTAGGCGGTACCTCGCTGCCCACGCATCTCGTGAAGGTACGGACAGCGCCGCGAATGTGCGTGTCAGCGCCGATGGCCTTGCGGTCGCGTCGCATGTCGATCCACGATGGCCACCGGCGGTCCCCGCAGCCGCCTGGCACCCCGCTTCACCGCACGAGCTACCTGCTTGCCCAGACCACGTTGGTCGAACGTGGAGGGAGCTCACCGACTCTAACGTCCGCGAAGCAAAGGCACGATCGTGCAGAGTGTCGGGATGAGGTACGCGGTCGCGGGATCGAGCGAGTGGGTCGACCCCGAAGGGGTGCGTCGGCCCGGCGGTGAGGTGCACGCTTGGGCGCCCGGCACCAACCAGACTCTTTGTGGGCTCGCGCTCAGTCGGTCTCAGCTGGGACGGTATCCGCACGTCGACTGGGACGACATCCAGCCAGCGTCTGGTCGACACGCCGACGCAGTCCGGCGGGTGTGCCCACGCTGCATGGCCGGGGCCCGCCCTCGGCGAGACGCGCCGCAGCGGCGCGGTCGAAACCCGCGGCCACGTCGGGGTTGAGCAGGGCCGTCGACGAGCGGAGCGGGGTCCGCCTCGACACGGATCCGGAGAAATGTAGCGCGCGGACTGTGTTCATTGAGTATCAGCTGCACCGGCGGCACTGAAGGGTCACAGTTAATGGACTGGCCAATGGACAAGATCCACGGGGTCATCCGGCCTCCACCGGACGAGGCCTCCGACGGGAGGGCTATGGACATCACCCAGCTGATCCTTGATGACCACCATGAGCAGCGGCGGCTGTTTGCGAGGCTCGAACAGATCGACCGCACCGACACCGCGGCGCTGAGCGCTGTGTGGACGCGGCTGGCCGCATTTCTCGAGGTGCACGCCGAGGCTGAGGAGCAGCTGTTCTACCCGGAATTGCTGCGCGTGGGCAAAGGCGTCGATAGCGTCAGCCCGCAGGCCGAGACCGTAGATGCGATCGGCGATCACAACGACATCCGCGACGCGGTCGCCGTGGCCGCTGATCACGAGGTCGGCAGCGACGGCTGGTATGACGCGGTCGCGGGGGCCAACGAGGCCAACAGCGACCACATGGCCGAAGAAGAGCGCGAGGCCCCACTGATTTCGCCGCAGATCAGTGGTTACCACCGGCTTGCGCGGCCAGCCACTGCGGCGGCGCGACAACGACCGCGACGTTCGTCTCCGCCTCGTCCATCACATGCTCGACGAGGTGCCCGAGAAATGGCTCGCCCGGCACCATCGGCCGCAGCTCGCTGCCGAGCACGACGAGGTCTGCCCCAGTCTCGCGCACGGCCGCAATGATCTCCTCGGTTGGCGAACCCGTGCGCACCAGCGCCCGCGGCGACACGCCGAGCCGCCGGGCCAGATCCTGTGCCTCCTCAAGCACCTGCCCCGCGACCGTGCCGCCGCTACGCTCGCGCAGTGCCGTACGCCGACCATTGGACCGGCGCTCGGGCTCGACGTGCAGAATCACCACCTCGGCACCGGACCGGGCGGCGAGGCTGTAAGCGAGCTCCTGTGCAGCGCGGTTCGGCACCGTTCCGATCACCGGCACCAGTACGGTCGAGAAGCCCGACACCACCTGCACCTGAGCCTGCGAGCCCTCGCGCACAACGAGCATCGGCAGCGTCGTCTGCGAGAGCAGCTCGTCGGTGAGCGACGATGTCAGCACGCCTTCGCGCATCCCCTCGCCGGCGCCGAGACCAACGACGCCGTAGCCGAGGGCCATGCGGTCGATGACCGCGGCGACCGGATCACCGCTCTCGACTACCTCCTCCTCGACCGGGCGATGCTCGAAGACCTCCCGAATCGAGCTGAGCTCGCCGTCGCCCCCAGCACCCACCGCGAGCACGGTCGCCTCGTTGTCCCGCGGCCAGGCAAGGTCAAGGATCTTCGCCGCCATTACAGAACCCTCGCCGCGCTGCACCGGCAGCAAGATCCGGTTGGCTCGGACCAGCAGATTGCTGCTGAGCGTTTCCTCACGCTGCAGCCGCTCCTGCTCCTCGTCGCTGCCCCGCCAGCGCTTTGCGATCATCCGCAGCAGCGGGGGGGCAGCCATCGACGTGACGATCGCCATCAGGACCACCACGGTGTAGCTGCGGGTGTTGAGTACGCCAAGCGACAGGCCCACAGTCGCGATCACGATCTCCAGCGCGCCGCGCGCGTTGAGCCCAACGCCGAGGGCCAACGCTTCCTGTTTGGGCAACCGCGCCAAGCGGGCACCGGCATACGCCCCGAGCAGTTTTGCGATGCTCGCGACAGCGATCACGATCGCGCTCCACAGCAGCACGGTGGGGTCACTGAGCAGCCCCAGGTCCACACGCAGCCCGGCGGTGGCGAAAAACAGCGGCGCGAAGACGGTGAGCGTGATGCTCTCGAGGCTGGATCGGACCCGGCTGTCCTGGAACTTCGACTGCCCGAGCACGATGCCGGCGATGAACGCCCCGAGGACCGCCTCGACGCCCAGCGCCTGTGTGATCGCGCCAGCGCCGAACGCCACAATGAGCGTCACGGACATTGCCCCGGCGATGCCGCCGCGGCGTTCACGGACCCGCCGCAGGAGCCGGTCCACGCCGCGCCGACCGAACGTGAACGCCAACCCGAGAAACAAGACCATCCCGATGACCGTCACCGACAGGTCGCCCACCTGCACCGACCCTGACCTGGCCATGCTCGCGATGACGCCCAGGATCAACCAGCCGATGACGTCGTTCGTCATCCCGGCGGCAAGCGTGAGCTGACCGAAGTTCCGGCGGGTCATCCCCAGCTCGCTGAGGATTTTCGCAATCACGGGCAGCGAGGAGATGCTCAGCGCGGCTCCGATGAACAACGCGAAGACCACCGTCCCCTGCCCCTCACCGATGAACTCCCCGGGCAACACGAACCCGGTCCCGAGCCCAAGCACGAACGGCACGATCACGCTGCCGGCCGCCACCGCCACCGCCGCCATCCCGAGCCGGCGAATCAGCGCGAGGTCGGTCTCGAAGCCGGTGAGGATCAACAACATCACGATGCCAACCCAAGCGACGATGAGCAGCATCGCCGACTGCGCCTCGTCCCGAGGGAAAAGCCACTCCGCGCCCGAGGGCCACAGCGCACCAAGCACCGTGGGCCCGAGCACCAGGCCAGCCGCAAGCTCGCCAACGACCGCTGGCTGGCCGATACGGTTCATCGCGGCGCCGAGCAAGCGAGCCATCAGCACCAGGACGACGAACTGCACCCAGAAGATCAACAGGTGATGCTCGTCAAGAGGGATGATCTCCACGGGGCTCCTCGTCCGGTACGCCAGCGCGGCGCAGGGTCAGGGGCGCGGCACGGAACCACCGCGCGGGTGGAGTACCCACCACAGCGGTGGTCACACCCACGCCTTCCCGCGGAGATTTCGGGGCTCGCGTCGGGGCCTCCGCGTACTCGGCCACGCAGCTGGGGGTCTTC
>DASQVB010000189.1:0-4290 GCA_035640975.1 Pseudonocardiaceae bacterium | reverse complement strand
GCAGCTAGAGCCCCCGTGCCCTCGTGATATCCGCCGTCGACGATGGCCGTGGCTGCTCGAACCGGCCGGTCATCCGTCCGGCGGTAGCCACACGGCAAGCGCGTCGGAGTCGGTCAGCGCGGCGTACACCCTGTCCGGCGGGGCGCTGATGACTCGGACGGCGGTGTCAGTCCGACTCATCGCGAGGCGCGCCCGTAGCGCTCATAGATCACGCGCGAGCCGAACGTCCTGGTCTCGACCAGGTCCAGCGGGACGTCTTCGGTGACCGGCGGCAGGAACGGCGTGCCGCCACCGACGACGACCGGATAGCGAAACATCCGCAGCTCGTCGACGAGGTCGAGCTCGAACGCCTGCGCGGCCAGGCCGGCGCCGCCGATCGAGACGTCCTTGTCGGTCGCGTCGAGCGCCGCCGCGACCTCCTCGGCCACCGACGCCTCGGCGAGCCGGGCGTTGCCCTGGACGCTGTCGAGCGTGCGGCTGAAGACGACCTTCGGGATCGCGCACCAGACGTCGGCGAACGCGGCCCCGAGCTCGTTGTCGCGCAGCGACGGATCCGTCTCCCACACCAGCATCGTCTCGTAGAGCCTGCGGCCGCACAGATAGCCGCCGAGCTCGCGTGTCTGCGCGATGTGGAAACGAAACTGCTCCGCGTTAGGGACCGTCCACCCGAACGCGCCCTCGCGGTCGGCGATAAAGCCGTCCACCGAGACGCTCATCGAGTAGATCAGCATGGCTTCAAGCTCATCGCACCGGATCGACGGACGATGATCGCGATGAAGTTCACCATTGAGCTTGACATCGGGCTCTCCTTCCTTCTGCAGGCTGCTCTGCCACAGCTCGTGACCGATCGCGAGACGAAAACTCATCGTCGTGGGCGGTCCAAGCGATCGTACGGCCATGCCGACGCCGCACTGAGATCCCGGACGCGGAACCTCAACCGGACACTACTGATCTTGACCTTCGTTGATCAGCAGCCTGCACTTCTTTGATCCGCGAAGTCTCACATAGGTGGTACGGATTGAATCTCAGTGAGGGAGGGCTATCCATTACACCCCCCAATCATGTTTGGCAGTCTGATCGGCTACGCATGCTCTCACCGACGCCCAGGACCTCACCGCCGAACGCCAATGACCGGCCGAGTGGGTATCGCCGAGAATCGCATCTACCTTGACCACGGTCTGACCGGTACGAACCGTAAGCGCCCCCGACTCGACCAGATGTTCGCGGCCGGTCCAGGCTAGCGACACCCTCGTGGTGCGAAGCTCGATCGGCTCGCCCGCTCTGTGCCCGACGCCCAATCGGCGACGACCTGGCTGCCCGCCACATCAGGCTGTTTCTCAGCGGGCAGGTCTACGACCCTACCGACCCGAGGGCGAGATGTTCTCCAGCATCCTGGCCACCTTCGCCGACTTCTTTACGCGGATACGCACCCGCGAGGCAGGGCCGTGGCCCGCATCAAAGGCCGACTCCGCTGCCGCCAGCCGAAGCTGCTGCCAAGGAGCAGGCCGAGCTGTGCCGCATGCAACGCCTCCGGCGACTTCTCCGTCACCAACCTCGTCGAACCGTTCACCGTGTCCCGACCGACGATGTACCGCACCCCAGCGCAGCCAGCCCTCGCAGGCACGGTGACGTGATGCCCGTTCACCAGCCGGAGAAGCCATATCCGCTGATTTTTGGCAACCCATGCAGGTTCATGCTAGGGATCGAAGACCCGCTTCTCGGCATGACAGCGCGTTCGAAGCTTCGGCATGTTGGTCTAGGTCCTGAACGTGACGTAGGCCAGCGAGGAGGTAGTTCGGGTGGCGGTCGAGGTTCTTGCGGGTCCGCGCGTAACGCATAGTGGCACGCGGATCGGCGTGTCGGGCAGCGATCTGCACATCCAAAGATCGACTCCTGCGTCCAAACTGGTAGAGAGCAATGTTGTAGCCGCGTGAGTAGGCCATCGTGATCATGGTGCGGCTGGGGTTATCCGCAGGATTGGTGATTGCGGATTCGGGCGGCGTATCGGTCCAGTCGGTTCCGGCTTGACGCATCCACTTCGCTGCCGAGAAGAGGTGCAGGCGGGACAGGTCGGCGAGCACTGCGACGGGAGTTGGTGACCAGGTCGATCAAGATGGCTCGCGAGCGGCTTGGGTCAGGATGCCAAGTACTTGGAGCCTGTGTGTGCGGTGCTGAGCAGCTGCCTACCCAATTTGCGGAGATACAAATCTAATCGCGACCTTGGACAGGGGCATTGAACTGAAATTCATGAGCCGTATAAACATACTCGGAGGACTTTTAGCCAACCTTTCTCTGAGGATTCTACGAGTGCCACCAAGGCGACCTGCGCGGGAAGCAGGCCAACCTATCCAAGCTAGGCAGGGCCGCCGGGATTGGCGGTGGTTATAATCAAAGGAAAACAGTACAATATGTGCCTTTTATGTACGCGGCATCACGTCATCGTGCACCGCCAAAGATCGCACATCCGACTTGATGGCGGCGGGCGACCTGAATTCATTCCCCCGGAGACCGTGGATCCTTCAAGAACCCCACTCCACGACCCACTCCGGCGATAACACTCCATTGAAACCACTCACTCACCCGGTCAGGACACGGGCGTGGTCTTTACTCATCCACGATTGCCCCTAGTTCGGTTGGCGCGGTCTCGCGGTACCCCGCAATTGGCAGTGCACGCGTGGTCGGGGCGGCTGTTCTCCGGTGCCGGGTACCCCGTCGTCTGTATGCCGGCCCCGTGTATTCCAGCCGTGTGATTTACCTGCCCGCGCGGAAATCCCGTCCACGTGGATGGCGACGGCGCGGTGGTATTAGCACGGCAGTTGGGATAGTGCACCCCATTTGTTACCGCTCACCATGCACCGGCACGTCCGCTCGCAAGGAATGCTTTCGGGCCGGTCACCAATAGTGGCGCCGGGGTCCGACGGTACGGCCGAACCCGCCGAGCAGGGCCAGGATCGCACCAACCACGATCAAAATGATCCCGATAGTGACGAGAATGCTCAGCTGTGGAAGCAGGTAACCAAGTATCACCAAGATGATACCAAGAATTATCATGATTCCTCCTGGAATCCCTGATCCGACAGGCCCGGACCTGTACCGGGCGAGGCAGACCTGTTCACTCAGCTTAACCTCCTTAGACGCGTTTGCAAACGCTCCGAACTCGTCGCCGCGTGTCACGTGCAGGTCGCTGGGCTCAGTATCACCCAGATGCTGCGCTGCTCTACCGGTGCAACGGAAGCTGCATCCGCACGTCGCCTCATGGTGTGCTGGGCGGGCCGGGAGCACCGGCGCGACCCGCTAGCCACGATCCAGTCCGTGGCGGCCCCTCGGCCAGCGCGGAAGCTCTATGAGCTGAATGGGTGTATTGGCGTGATCGCCCGGACTGCGGGGGTAGTGACGAGGGGGGAGGTGGAGGCTGGTGTCGAGTTATCACCGATGGAGGTTGGAATGGGCACACAGCAGGAGAACTACGGGGAGCCCGAAAAATCAGAAGGTCTGGGCAAGCGGGTGCGCCGCTTTGTCGATACGGAGCTGAACCGCTTCCTTGAGAAGGACGATCGAGAGGAGCGCCCCGGCCATCCCAGTGATCCGGATTCGGCGGTGCCCGCCGGTGCCGCGGGTAGTGTTCATGACTCTCGTCGGCTCCACGAGTCTGATCCGACACTCGAGCCTGGTCCGACACTCGCGCCTGATCCGCCACTCGAGTCTGGCGCACACCGGCATCCCGAGCCCGTCGACGCCAGCCGCGCTGGTGATGCGCAGCGCATGGGCCTGCTCAATGATGTGGCCGGTATGCGCGACGAATGGCAGCGGGTGCAGGGCACCTTCGTCGACGATCCCCAGCGTGCGGTGCAGCAGGCCAGCGTGTTGATCGATCGCACGTTGGACGAGATCCGCGCCAACGTCGGGAGTGGGCACACCAGCGAGGCAATGTCGACTGAGGACTTGCGGGTGAGCTTCCAGCGCTACCGCGAATTCTTCCAGCGCCTGCTGTCGGCGTGACCTCAGACCACTGCCAGCACTGCCTGGTTCCGCGTGAAGGGCGTCTTGGGGCCGATCATGAGAGGGAGCTGAGAGTGGGGTGTGAGCGGGTTGGGCGACGGTAGCCGCACCGATCCGTGAGGAGGCTGGAGATGACCACGATCAGCGAGATCGCAGCGACCACCCACCAGCGAGACGAGTTAGGCGAGCGCCTGTTCGGCTGCCTGCTGGGCGGGATGGAGTTGCTCACCGTACAGCTCGGGGTGCAGACCGGCTTGTATGCGGCGCTGCGCGATTGCGGCCCGGCCAACG
>DASQVB010000188.1:0-2140 GCA_035640975.1 Pseudonocardiaceae bacterium | reverse complement strand
ATCGTGGTGGCGTGGTCGGCGAGGTCCATCAGCAGGTTGCGGGCGGCTTGCGTGGTCCACGCACCGGTCGGATGCGCGGTCACTCCGATCAGATGTGACCGGCGGGAGCCATGCTCGACTGCGATCAGCGCGTAGATCCGTCGGAGGAACACGGTGTCCACGTGCAGGAAATCCACCGCCACGACGGCCTTGGCTTGCGCGGTGAGGAACTGCCTCCAGGTCGGGCCCGACCGGCGAGGCGCGGGGTCCAGTCCGGCGTCATGCAGGATCTGCCACACGGTGGAGGCGGCGATGGGGACTGTTGCGTCGGTGGAGAGCAAGATCAGGCAGGCTTGGTCGATGCGTCGTCGCGCTCGTCGAGTGTCAGCATCGAGGTCCAGCTTCGCGGGGTTCCGCTTCCCTCCGGATGTGATCACGGTCGCGGTTCGTTGGTATCTGCGCTACGGGCTCTCCTACCGAGACGTGGAAGAGCTGCTGGCTGAGCGTGGCGTGGAGGTGGATCACGTGAGTGTATTCCGGTGGGTGCAGCGGTTCACTCCGCTGCTGATCGACGCAGCACGACCCTGCCGGCACACTTGCGGCGATCGGTGGTTCGTCGATGAGACGTATGCCAAGGTGGCCGGACGCTGGGTCTATCTGTACCGAGCGATTGACCAGTTTGGCCAAGTCATCGACGTCCTTGTTTCGGAGAAACGAGATCTAGAGGCCACTCGCCGGTTCTTCACCCAGGCGCTCGGTCACAGCTCACGACCGATCGAGGTGAGCACCGACCGGGCTCCCACGTATCCACGAGTGCTCGATGAGCTGCTGCCCTCCGCCTGTCACGTCACCGAGCAGTACGCGAACAACGCGATCGAAGCCGATCACGGACGGCTGAAGTCGCGCCTGCGACCGATGCGCGGCCTCAAACAACTCCGCTGCGCTCAAGTGATCAGCGCCGGCCACGCGTTTGTCCAGAACATCCGCCGCGGCCACTACGAACTGGGGACCGAGGAAGTCATAAAGCTACGAGTACAGGCTGCCTTCGACGAGCTGGGCCTGGCGATCTGACCAACCGGGACTAACGATCTCGCCTACCCGGGGGTTAATTCACAAGTCTCCTGAGAAGGGTGGGATCGGGTGAGTTTGACAGTTCTCAGGCGGACGTCAGCTCACGATTTCGGCACAATCTGTGAATAGCGCGTGTCACCCTTGATGGGCAACAGCTCCTGCCGTTTTGTTTCGTTGCCGACCAGACAGCGAAATCAACACGGAGGAGCCGTTGCGGTATGAGGCTATGACAGGGCTTAACCATGAGCAACTCACCGAATTGGTGACCCGGGTGCATGCGGTCCGCGGCGGTGGGTTCTCTTCCCGCGGTCGCCCGTATGCGCTGGGCTTGTTCGGCTCGGTAGCGCTGGTGGTGTGTGTGATGCGGAAAAACATCACCCAGGCCTTCGCCGCCGCGATCTTCGGCGTCAGCCAATCCACTGTGAGTCGACGCTGGGACCTACTGCGCCCGCTGATCGGGCAGGTCCTGGCCGAGTTCGTGCCCGATCTAGCCAAGGCAGTGGGCGCAGGAACCGTGCTGGTCGATGGCACGGTCTGCCCCACTTGGGACTGGCGGAGTGTCCCCGATCTGTACTCGACCAAGGCCGGATACCCCGGAATGAACATCCAGATCGCCGCCACCGTGAGCGGACGCCTGGCCGCCGTGGGCCCAATCCCAGTCCACGGCGCCCGCCACGACGCCCACGCCTTCACCGCCTCGGGCCTGGCCGCCCTGCTCGCCGACACTCCCACCGCGGCGGACTTGGGCTACGTCGGGGTCGAGGGTATCGAGATCGTCCCCTTCAAACGACTTCCCGGTGGCAACCTCACCACCAGCCAAGCGGAGTTCAACACCGCATTGAGCAAAATCCGTGCCGCCGTCGAACACGCCATCTCTCACCTCAAGACATGGCGCATGCTCAGCGAGGAAGGCGGCCGGTACCGGGCACCGATAGAAAAATACCAAAGCATGTTCAAAGCCGTCACCGGCCTCTACTTCTTTGCGGCTTGTGAATAAGCCTCACGGTCGCTCGAGTTCCCGTACTCGAAGCGCGAGTTCCGTAGGGCCCTCCATTCACCGATGGAATGGCCGGACAGCTCACGAGCGCAG
>DASQVB010000187.1:0-2133 GCA_035640975.1 Pseudonocardiaceae bacterium | reverse complement strand
CTGACGGTGAAATTCGACGAGCCGGTGCAGCTGCCGCGCCGGGTACTCGTCGCGGTGCTCGCCCTGCCGGTCCTGCTGGTGGCCGCGGTGCTGCTCGCGTCGGTGCTGGTCCGCAGTCAGGGCCCGGGACCGCTTCCGCTGGCCGCCGTACCGGCGCCGGAGGCGACCTCACCACAGTGCGCAGCGCTCGTCGCGGCACTCCCTGAGGACATTGACACCAGCGAGGACGGCGCCGGTAGGGGACGGCTCGACCGCCGGCCGATCGCGAATCCGGCCCCGGCCGGCACTGCTGCCTGGGGCGAGCCCCCGGTCGTGCTGCGCTGTGGGCTGGGCCGCCCCGCCGAGCTGACCGTGAGTTCGCGCCTGCTGGCCGTCTCCGGTGTGCAGTTCCTCGAGATCCCCGGACCGGGTGCGACGAGCTGGGTGGCGGTCGACCGGCCGGTCTACGTGGCGCTCACGTTGCCCGCGGGATCGGGCAGCGCTGCGTTGCAGCGGGTGGCGGCCACGATCAGGATGACGCTCCCGCGCACCGACGTCGACCTCGGGCAACGCTGAACCCGACCCACCAGTGTTCGCAGGCCAGCCTGTGCACAAGGCTAGTTCGGGTAGGGGTCTAGATGAGTGATTCCTAATCCGGCGTGGTGCGGCGTGGCGGCTTGATCTACAAGGAGGTGGAGGGCATCGATGATCGTTTGTGAAGACAGACCTCGATACCCTCCTGACCGCACTGTATGTCCTGATCGACGATCACGTCATCCCCCCGCAGCAACGCGGGCCGGGACGGCCCAAAAAGCTCACCGATGCCGAGCTGGTGTGCCTGGCGGTGGCCCAGGTGCTGCTGGGCGCACGCAGCGAGCATCACTGGATGCGGATGTGTTATGCCCGGCTCGGACACCTGTTCCCCTACCTGCCCAAACAACCCGGCTACCACAAGCGGTTGACCGCAGCGGCGCCGCTGATCTGCAAAACCATGCTGTATCTGGCCATGCTGTGCCCGTCGTGGGCCGATGATCTGCGGCTGATCGACGCCACCCCCGTGCCCTGCGGCCGCTCCCGAGAGACAGTCAAGCGCTCGGAGTTGGCCGGGTGGGCGGGCTATGGCTACTGCGCAGCGCACTCACGCTGGTACTGGGGCTTGAAGCTGTATCTGATCACCACCACCGAGGGCATGCCACTGGCGTGGTGTCTGGCCGACCCTAAGCTGGGCGAGCGCGACGTCGCCGAAGAACTCTTCGGCCACGCCCGCGACCACGGTGCGCTCCGCGACGGGATGATCGTGCTGGCCGACAAGGGCCTGTCCGGCAAGCAGCTGGAACACTTCGCCGCCGACCAGATCGGTGTCCTGCTGGCCCGACCCGACCGCACAGACGAAAAGCGCCGCCACGGCAACCTCGCCGGCATGCGCCAGTGGATCGAAGCGATCTACGACACCTGCAAAGATCAGCTCAACCTGGAAGGCCACGGCGCACGCACCCCCGCCGGAGTCATCGTCCGCGTGGCCCAACGCCTGCTCGCCCTGGCCGCCGTGATCTGGCACAACTGGAAGATCAACGCACCGGTGAAGCGATCGCTGATCGCCTACGACCACTGAATCAGATTAGGAATCACTCATCTAGCGCTGGGCACAGCAGCTGCCCGAACCGGGCTCGTTGCCCCGGTGATGCCTGGGTGAGCAGCTCCTCGAACTGATCCACCACGACCAGGAGGCGACGCAAGGGACCACCTGGGTTCGCGAGCAGCAGCTCGTCAGCAAGTCCCACCACACCCCGCTCGGCAAGCTGACGATGAACATGGTCCACCGTCCAATCCAGGTCACTTCGTCGTGCGGCGGCGGCCAGTTCCCGAGCCAAGGCCGCGACTGGATCAGCACCGGGCAAGATCGATGGCAGTACCAGCCAACCCGGCTGTTGGGCCATCACAGGCAGCAACCCAGCCCGAACCAGCGAGGACTTCCCGCACCCCGAAGGACCGACCACCAGCAACGCCGCCGCTTTGGCGTGCTCGGCAGGCGAACGGAGCAGCTCAGCGAGCTCCTCGGTCTCACCAACTCGGCCGAAAAACACCCGATGCTGCTCGACGTCAAACGGGCGCAGCCCCGGGAACGGGGACCGATCATCCGGCCAACCGAACCCC
>DASQVB010000186.1:0-6065 GCA_035640975.1 Pseudonocardiaceae bacterium | reverse complement strand
ACTGTCACACCGCCGTCACCAACGGCGACAGCTACCGCATGAAACAAGCCCGCACGAGAGGAGCAAACACCACGAAGAACAACTGATCACCCGCGAGGAGTGGGGACTTTTATCTGGCCACCAGCGGGGACCTCAACTTGGCCGTTGACAACTCCTGAGCCGGTCGGCCGCGCGCTGTTGTCCCAGTTCAGTCTGACCGGTAGATCGTGACCACGAGGTCCCTACCAACTTGCCTAGACGCGGTTCGAGGCCGGAGGCGCGGTGCGCACGTTGCTGCGTCCTCGAGCGCTCGGCCCGCGCTCGTTGGGCGCTGAGCTGATCGTGCAGCTAGCTATAGCTACCCCGATGACCCGAGCTCACCCGGCACATCTCACGGTCGCGTGGCACTCGCCGACCACCGCGCCATCACCGCCCATTCGTTGTGGCCTGTGCCACAGCCACAGTGAGATCAGCCCAACAGCTCTCTGAGCTGCGCCGCGGTCAGGCCTGCTTGACGCAGAATGGATCCCAGCGTGCCGCGAGCGAGCGAGCGGTGCAGCGGCACGATGACCACCCGTCCGTCGGGATGCCGCAGCTTCGCGTGACTGCCCTTGGTCGAGGTGTGTGCGAACCCGGCGGATTCAAGTGCTTGAATGACTTCCCGACCGGAGATCTGCGGCAAGGCCGGACTCACGCCGGGAGGCGAATCTCGATCGGGGTGACGAGTGGGTGGACGAGGTCAGCGGGAACGTCTCCGTCCTCGAAGTACAACTCAAGGGCTTCGCGGAGGTTCACGAGCGCTTCATCGATGGTCTCACCCTGGCTGGCCACCTCGATTTCGAGGCAGCGAGCCACGTACCAACTTCCGTCCTTGCTGACGGCTGCGGTAAGTGTGCGGGCTCGATCCACGTTCCTAGGGTACTGGCGAGTCGCCATCTGCTCCCAGGACCTGCGCGGGTTGGCCAGTGTTCTTGGCCTCTAGACGTGACAGATTATCCGCTGCGGTGCGACAGCAACAGGAAAGCGGGTGCGGGAGCTGCCCGTCGTCAGGAACTGAGCCACACCAGCTGCCGGCGTGCGGGCATGACTCAGCCTGCCGTCGGCGCTGGCGCTGGCGCGGTGCCTACGCGGCCCCTGCTTCGGCGCCTCGCCCGCTCGCTCGGAGTCGAGCTGTCAGTGCAGCTGGCCCAGTCGTCGGTGGCCGGAGCGGCCCCGTCCCGATCTAAAAGTGGCCGCGCCCCTGGGCGGCGTGGAATCAAACGTGGTGCGAACTGAGGTCGAACGGTGCCGCTGGTGCACCCAAAGGTGTGAGATCTGTAACTGTTGTCGCTGGCTGACGCCGTAGTAGGCGTGGTCCGGTCTCCTCGTAATGAGCAGGTCCGGGGTTCGATTCCCCGAGGCGGCTCCACCCCTGATCAGTGCAAACGCGCTCGTCAGGTATGTGCCGGGCATCACCACTGTCACTTCTGTCACATCCGTCGCTGTAGCCGACTGCATTTCGCACCACGTTTGATCTTGCTGGGGTCGGATGCATAACTGTGGGTAAATGATGCAGATGCAGTTGGTGGGTGGGATGAGCGGAGCAGCTGACTCCTTCGGCTCTAGCGGCGGCGCACGAGCGGTGGGTCACCAGGTGGCGGGTCAGTAGATGCAACGGGAGAGTCGGCTCGGCGCGGCGACTGGCTCGAAGGGTTGAGCACGACGCAGTTCGCCACGGCAGCCTTCTATGTCGACCTGCTTGCCGAGCAGGGTACGCGGCTGAGCGAGCCGTACACGCGGCAGCTCGACGGGAAGTTGCGGGAGCTGGGGGGTCCACCTGGGTGGTCAGGCAGTGCGGTGACCTACTGGATTACCTCCGGGCGGCGCATCGTGCTGCTGACGATGTTCGTCCAGACCCGGATGCGACAGACCCGGGATATTGACGTTGGTCGGCTTGCTCATCGCTGGCGGGATGGCAGCGGTAGGTGCCGGGCGCCGACCGAAGCCGTGATGTGCCGGCTGTGGCCACCTCAACCGTGACAGTGCTCGCTGCTCAGCACCAGCCAGCGAGCGGGCAGGACCGTCGGCATCCGGCGCCCAGTAATGCCAGATGTGCCCGGACCAGCCGCCTCGCTCACTGGCAGAGGGCGAGAATGCCGTCGGGCGCAAGGTAGACGCCTGAACCGATGTCGAGACTGACGTGGTCGAGAACTGCTCGCAGCCATTCCGAATCTGCTAGCGAGGCGCGGTGGAGTCGCATCTTCCGAGCCTGCATCGGTACTATCCGCAGGCTGACCAACCTACCAGTGTCCGGTTCCACTGAGGCGAAGTACAGCAGGCGCAGATCACCCCGGTACTGGTCATAGCCGGTGATTCCCTCATAGTCGTTGATGAGGTCGCCACATCCGTAGAGGATGAGCTTGTCCCGATACAACTCGATCGGGCGAGGATGGTGCGAGGAATGCCCATGGACAACATCGACACCACCGTCGATGAGATCATGCGCGAAGTGGATTTGATCCGGCAAGACGTTGTATCCCCAGTTGGACCCCCAGTGCACGGAAGTCACCACGACATCACCAGGTCGCTTCATCGCGCGCACCCAGCCGGTGAGCTCGCTAGCGCTGGAGCGCGATAGGTCGCGGACGAAGTTGATGCCCGGTTGGTCGGGGGTTGCGGCCCAGCTTGGTGGGATGCCGCTGGACGCCATCCCGCACGAAAAGATCAAGACATGCCTGTCTCCCTCAACCCTGATGGCGGCGGGCTGTCGTGCCTCGCTGGCATCTCGCCCCGCACCCACCGCCCGGAGGCCCGCATCGGAGAGCGCATCAAGTGTGTCTTGGAGCCCTTGTCTTCCGAAGTCGAGTACATGGTTGTTCGCCAACACACAGGCGTCGGGTCGGCCCGCGGCCAGGCAGGGCAGATTGTGGGGATGCATACGGTAGTGCAGCGCCTTCGCTGGCGCGAACTCCTCGCTCTGGGTGACACTCGTCTCCAGATTGATCAGTCGCACATCAGGAGCGATGTCATCAAGCATTGGCAGGGCGTCTCCCCACGGCCAGGAGAAGTCGACAGGTCGAGGAATCCGGCCGTTCACCGCCTCCACCAATTCAACGTAGGTGCGCGCATCTTCGACATGAGCTTCGTGCAGCGTCGGATCACTGGGATGCGGCAGGATCTGGTCGACACCGCGGCCGGTCATCACATCGCCACAGAGAAACAATGTCACCGGTCCACCCCTCACCTCTTCCACTGTGGCACGCTGCAGGTGAAACATCAGACAGGCCCACCCGCGCCAGGTAGCTGAGCACCTCGACGTGGTCAGCTTGGGCGAGAATTGCCCACTTGACCCGAGTCGGAGACAGCGTCAGCTGTGTGCAGGCGGGTGGTTGCCCCGGGAGTCGATTGAACCTGCTGCGCAGTCAGCGGCGGCGCGGGGGGCGGTAGTGTCGATTGGACGGGAGGGCAACCGTTGGCCTCATAGGGACATTTTGAAGCCGAGGACCATCCCTCTGAAACGCGTGTTTCATTCGTCTTGCGCCGTTTGCCGTGCCGATACTGGTGTCGTTGACGTCGCCGTCTGATGTCTGCTTGCTCCAGCATGATCACTCGCTCGTCGCCGACACGTTCAAGATCTGGGCCAAGGCTCCCGCCAGCGTTGTGGCGCGGTAGGCTATCTTTCTTACGTACGGTACTCAGTGGTCGGTTCATGGAATTTCCGGTTACCGAGTAAACTCCGGCGGAGGATTTGTAGCCATGAGTCTGACCGAGCCAACCGTTCCCGAGACAGCGTCTGGAGCTGACTTCGAGGTCCTACTCCCAGAAGCCGGGCAGGACCTGGACCAGGACGAGGAGTGGTGTGAAGTTTTGGTAGACGGGGAGCGAAGGCGCATTCGCTTCCACGATTACCATGAGATCTATGCCATCCCCGGCCTTTACGAGCGGCTCTTCTACGACAGGCTCAAGTGTGAGTCACCACGCGTGATCCGAGAGCTGCTGGCTCAGGTGCTCGCTGAGCGGGGTACCGAGTCAGGCGAGCTCCGAGTGCTCGATGTCGGGGCTGGGAACGGGATAGTCGGCGGTGAGCTCCGTGAGCTGGGGGCTGGAACCGTTTATGGCATCGATATCATCGAGGAGGCGGCCGCCGCTGCCCACCGGGATCGACCCGGTGTCTATGAGTGGTACCTCGTCGCCGACCTCACCGACCTGGCGAGCGACGAGCGCGACACGCTCGCTGAAGCTGGCCTCAACACGATGACGACGGTGGCCGCGCTTGGCTTCGGTGACATGCCGCCGCACGCTTTTGCTGTCGCCTATAACCTCATCTCCACTCCAGGCCTGGTGGCCTTCAACATCAAAGAGGAATTCGTCGCCGAGCGCGGCGCGAATGGCTTCAGCAGCTTAATCCGCCGGATGTTCGACGAGGAGGTCATGCGGCCCCTCGCCAAGGAGCGCTACCGGCACCGCCTCTCGGTGAAGGGCGAGCCGCTGTACTACGTCGCGTTCGTCGCAGAAAAGGTCAGCGACGTCTCCCAAGCCTGGCTCGACTGATCGACGCGCCGTGCATCAGCCATACTGACGATGGTTGATCGACGACGCGAGACGGCTGTGGCGGCCACACCGTTCACGGGTTGGGAGCAGCGCCGCACCGCCAGTGAGGTAGGCGCGGGCGACCGGCTTCCCTTCCCGCCCCGGCTACCGTGAGTGACAGCCGCTCGATACGTTGAGCTCTTTCCCGCCCCGTCGCCGGCTTCCGGGAGGTAGCGATGCGCATTACGCTCGCACAGATCGATTCCCGGCCTGGTGAGCTCGAGGCCAACGTCGCACATGCCGAGCAGGTGATCGCCGATGCGGTCAGCGAGGGCACCGACCTGGTGGTCTTTCCCGAGCTGTCGCTCAGTGGTTACTCGATCGGGGATCTCAAGGAGGACGTGTCGATCCAGCCGGAAGACGAGCGGATAGCGAAGCTGGTCAAGGAGGCCAAGGGCGCGGGCGTGCTGCTCGGGTTCCCCGAGGCGCAGCCACACGGTCTGCACATCTATAACAGTGCGGCGTACTACGAGAACGGCTTGCTGGTGCACGTGCATCGCAAGCTGTTCCTGCCCAACTACGCGACCTTCGAAGAACGCAAGCACTTCCTGCCCGGTCAGTCGTCCCGAGCCTTCCCGATCCTAGGTGGGCGGCACCGCGCGGCCACCCTGGTCTGTAACGACGCGTGGCAGCCGCAGCTTGCCTACGTGGCCGCGCAGGACGGGGCGATAATCCTGCTGGTGCCCGCCTGCAGCGCGCAGAGCATGTTCCCCGAGCGGTACGACTCGCGGTCCTACTGGCGCGGCATCACCCGTTTCTACGGGCGGATGTTCCAGCTGTACGTGGTCTTCGTCAACCGCGTCGGAACCGAGGGGTCGCTGCGCTTCTGGGGCGGTTCGCACGTCGTCGATCCGTGGGGCCAGGTAATCGCCGAGGCCGACGAGGACCGGGAGGACCTGCTCACCATCGACATCGACCTTTCGCTGGTGCGCCGCCGGCGGCGGGAAATCCCGTTGGTGCGCGAAGGTAGATTGGGGTTGCTGCGCCGAGAGATCGACCGCCTCCTCGAAGAAGGCGGCGACCAGTAGTTTGCACTCACGGGGTCGCGAAGCAGCCCAGCGTCGAATTGGGGCGTACCCCGGAGAAGTAGCGCTGCCAGATTTGGTAGTAGAGGACCTCCTCGTTGCTGCGCAGCGCCCAGCTATCCGGTGGCTGCGTCACGACGCCTTCGGTGTCGCCGACCGCAGCTTTCGCAGTGTTGTCACTGGCTAGCGCGGCGAGCACTTCGCCGGCACCCGAGCCGTCGCCGAATTGTTCCTTGCCGCGCCAGAGCAACTCCTCGGGCAGCCAGTCGGTAAAGGCCTCGCGCAGCACCGCCTTCTCCAGCCGTCCATCGGTGGTCTTCTTCCACTCCGGCGGCAGGGTAAGCGCCGTGCGCACCACGTTGGTGTCCAGGAACGGCTCGCGGGCCTCGAGCCCGAAGTACATCGTCGTCCGGTCGCAGCGCTGCAGGTTCAGGTGGTGCAGCTGCTCTAGGCTGCGCACCAACTCGGCCTGCAAGGCGTCCGGATCCGCGA
>DASQVB010000185.1:0-6168 GCA_035640975.1 Pseudonocardiaceae bacterium | reverse complement strand
GGCGGCATCAGCAGGCAGGATGCGGCACGATAGCAACGGAACTCCTGGTAGAACGGCGCTTCAGCACCGCTCGATCTACCAGGAGTTCTTCCGCTACCAGCGGGGACACGCCGCCACAAGATCAGTTCAGGAACAGGCTCTTAGGGGACAGTTAGGAAACACGATCATCGCCGTCCCGCCGAGAGGATGAAACGCGCCGCCCGGTGCGCGAGGACCGCCGGGTGTGGGGCGACTCATCCACCGTCACCGATCGCGTTCGTTGTGGTTGCACAACCCCGTGAAGATCGGTATCAGGGTCATCCTCTGGTGCGCGGTCTGCGCTGCGGCGTCTGCAGTGCTGGCCGCAGTCGTCGTGAACCGGACGTATGACACGCCGGCGGGGGTCGAGCCGGCGAAGGTGACGGACTGATGCAGGGGTGGTGGCGCTAAGCCAGGCCTTGCTGGTGGCGCTTTCCTTCGGCTGTTTCGTTCGCCGGTAGCGTGACGGTGAGTAGCCTCGCCCCGGTCAGGTCGAGCCGCAGCCGGCTCCCGCTGCTGGCGTAGCGCAGTATCACACCGGCGCAGTCCGGGCAGCGCACCACCAGCGCGGGGGCGTTGGCGTAGAGCAAGTGCGCTGCCAGCGGCGCGCTGTTGCCGCAACCCACGCAGGTGGCCACGGCGACCGTGAGGTCCACGGTGAACAGCTCGGCGAGCGGACCGGCGGCCGCGTTGGCGTCCAGCCGCCGGTCTGCCGCCTCGTCGGGATCGGTCATCAGGGGCCTCCGGTTGCTCCGAAACGTTCGGTCTTGACTCGGCCTGGGTCGTGACCGAGGTCCATCAACGCGCTGGCGACGGTTTCGACGAAGCTAGTCGGGCCGCACACCAGCAGATGGGGTGCTTGCGCTGGTGAGACGGTGTGCGCGGCCAGCAGCGCCGCGTCGACTCGCCCGGTAAGCCCGGTCCACCCTGCGGGCACTTCGCGGGTGAGTGTCACGTGCACCTTGACGGTGGCCGGTTGGTGCTCTAGCTCGGCCCGGCCGATGACGTCGTCGACCGTTCGTGCCGAGTACAGCAGCCGCACGGGGCGCGGGTGTCCGGTGGCGCGGTGATGGCCGAGCATGGACAGGAACGGCGCCACGCCGGAGCCGCCGGCGATCAACTGCACCGGGCCGGCGGTGGCGGTTGGCCAGACGAAGTAGCCGCCGATTGGGCCGCGGAGTTCGAGAAGGTCGCCCTCGCGCAGGACGTCGGTGAGGTACGGCGAGACCTCCCCGTCATCCAGGCGCTCCACTACCAGTTCGATCCCCGGTTCCGCTGGCGCAGAGGCGATGGAGTAGCTGCGCTGCGCGGTGTAACCATCGGCGGCAGTCAGGCGCACGTCGACGTGCTGGCCCGGCAAGTGCCCGGACCAGTCAGGAGGGCGCAGGCTAAGCCGCCACGCGCGCCGGGTCTCGCGGTGCAGCGCGAGAACTTCGGCGCGTTGCCAGCTCAGTCGCCGGCGTATCGCTGTTCCCGCCACGGATCACCATAGTTGTGGTAGCCGAAGGTCTCCCAAAACCCGGGCTCGTCATCGAGGGTCAGCACCAGCCCGCGGACCCACTTCGCGGACTTCCACAAGTACAGGTGCGGTACCAGCAGCCGTGCCGGTCCGCCGTGCTCGGGCTCTAGGGGTTGACCGTCGTAGGTGTCGACCACCCAGGCCTGCCCACCGGTGAGGTCGGCCAACGGCAGGTTCGCCGTATAGCCGCCATCGCTGAACGCGACTGCAAACTCGGCGGCAGTGACAACGTCAGCGAGCAAGGTGTCCACCGACACCCCCTCCCAACGGGTGTCAAACTTCGACCAGCTCGTGACGCAATGCACGTCTACCGAAATTGATTCCCGGGGCAGCCCCTGAAACTCTGCCCAACTCCAGCGGCGCACCTCATCGACCTGCCCCTGCACCCGAAAGTCCCAATTAGCCAGCGAAGTGCGCGGCGTCGGGCCGGCCGATAGCACGGGAAACCCATCCCCGACGTCGTACTGCCCCGGCGGTAACCGACCGGGCGGAGCCTCCCGTCGTCGACGGGCGAACCCGCGAGACACAAACGACATGCCGCACTCCCTCTCCCTAGTTGCGCACCCGCTACAAATCGCTTGACGAACGTGAGCGCGGTGTCAGCGACTTCCCGCCAGCCATTGTCGATCGTGAGCGCATAGCCGCGGTTCGACATTTCGATGATTCTGTCACCCCGTTGTTGCGCTGCTGCTTCTTGAAGGCGGCGTTGGCGATGGCCCAGGGCACCGTGTTGTCCTTCTCACCGGAGATGATTAGCAGCGGTCCCCGATCGGGGTTCTTGGTGTCCACCTTCGCTTCGACCTGCTTGATGGTCTTGTGGGCGAAGACCTCAGGGCGCGCCTTCGCTTCCTCGACGGTTTCGAAATCGTCCGGCCACCCCGGGGTCAACGGTGTATAGTCAGCGCGATCGAAAACCCTGGCCCACCGGGCCCACCGGCTGCTTGGCAAAAACCACAAGCCGTGAATGAACACTACCGGCGTGCGCCCCGTCGCGTTCGCCTGTTCGATCTGCTGCGCTTCGTGCTCCACAATCGTCGCCATACCCATACCGCCCCTGTGGGTGTAAGTGCGCGGTCGCCCTACGACGATGCTGCGTACTGAGCATGCCAGCCGGGAGCAAGCCGGCACCAGAGTCTGTGCCACGACCGGCGATGTACTGCGCGCGGATCATGGACCCTGTGCCGTGCCAAAACTTGATGCGAAGCTTGCCCAGGTGTCTCTTTGACCTGGTTAGGCTACGCGCCGGTACTCGTTGATCAGTCCGCCGAGGACTCGGTGACGTCGGATCGGGGCGTCGAGGCGCGTCACGATGGCGGGATCGTGGGTTGGTGGATGTTGGCCCAGGCTCTGGTGTGGCCGGTGGTTATTGAAATGGCGGATGTACTGATCAAGAACAGTGTGGGCGTGTCGCTCGTGGTAGATCAGCATCCGGTCGGTGCATTCGGCGCGTACGCTGCCAACGAACCGCTCCGCATAGCAGTTCGCCCGGGGCGTGCGGGGAGGAATCTTGACGATATCGATGCCTTCGGAGTTGAAGACGGCATCGAAGGCATCGGTAAATTTCGAGTCCCGGTCGCGGATTAAAAAGCGGAAGGTGCTGACCTGGTCACCGAGGCCGATCAGGAGGTTTCGGGGGCTTGGGTGGTCCAGACCGCGGTCGGGTGAGCAGTGACCACGAGGAGATGGACCTGTCGGGTGCGCACGCCCATGACGAACAGAACGTAGAGACGGCGCAGCCCGGTGGTGTCGAGGGTGAAGAAGTCGGTGGCGAGCAGCCCGGTGGTCTTAGCGCGCAGGAAGGTCCGTCACCCGGTGTCGGTACGCCGTGGCGCCGGGCCCAGCCGTGCGGCGGCCAGAATCCGCCGGATCGTGCCCACGCCCACGCGGTGTCCGAGCCCGGCCAGTTCTCCTTGGAGACGTCGGTATCCCAGGACAAATTTTCGTGTGCCAGGCGCAGCACCAGAGCTCGGATCTCGTCATCAATCGGTGGGCGGCCTGACCGGTTTGGATAGGTCCAACTCTGGGTGACCAGGCGGCGGTGCCAGGCCAGCAGGGTGGCAGGGGTGACGATTCGGTGGTGATGCAGCGGGCGGGGGAGCAGCCGGATCAAAGCGGACAGGATCGCTCGGTCTGGCCAGCTCAGGCGAGGCCTGATCACCTGGCGGCGCAGGACCGCGACCTCGTGGCGCAGGATGAGGATCTCGCGTTCTTGGCGCTGTCCTGCTTGTGAGTAGCCCGAACCAGCCGAACAGCGTGATCGTGATCAGATACAGCAGTCGGAACAGCACGGTCCGCGATCACGCCATGATCACGTGGTGTCCCCGAAGCCGCAGGCCACCACCCCATGCGGCGAATTTTGGTACGGCACAGGTCTCCCCGTTGGGCCGGAGATGCCGACGTCGTTGCATGAGAGGCGGCCGCAGCCGGTGCACCCGGGCGCTGGCACCTGATCCAGGTGTGCACTGGTGGCAGGTCCAGGGTGCGCACCCCCCAGCCGGGGACAGGCGTCGGCACGATGCAGGATCAATTTGGTAATGGACTTGACCATTGCCGGCCCGCTGACGAAATTCCAGCGACGTCGGCGATGATGCTTGGCGTGGAGCGGAGGAAGTTGGAGCCGGTGGTGGATGTCTCGGTGGGCGGTTGGATCGCGCCCCGATTGGGGCCGTTTGGTGGGTGGGCGGCTTTACCGGACCATGCGTTAAGCCGCCTACGGGGGTCCACTGTGGATGTCCTGGGCATGGGGATGGGCATGAACTGTGGTCCGATGGTGCGTTTCATGCCCATGATCCAGGCACTGTGGTTCTTGTTTGCGCTGGTAGTGGCGTTATGCTTTTGGGTCTGACCGCCTCATAATCCGTCTGGTCGTGGGTTCAAATCCCACCCGCCCCACCGTTCTACAGAGATGACGCTCTTTTCAACATCGGAAACGGTGATCTTTGTCCATGAGGTTGTCCTTGAACTGCTGTTGAGATGGCCACATGGCCCGGTTGGAGGAGCCAACAAGGCCTGGGTCCCAGCAGGGGAGTGTTCTGCGCGTGCGCATCCATATGCATTGACCAAGATTGTGCCTGACTAGCATCAAGCTCCGAGAGACACGCGCTTGGCAGCAAGGGACAGCACCCCATCACACCGCGGGGTGATTGTCTCTTGATTGATGTCGCGGCGCTGGGCCACACTGTCTCACGCCTACCACGCGGGGACGAAGGTAGGAACGAGGGACCAACTGTGCGCCTCCGGCCGGTGAGATGAACGTTAGCTGTGGCGCCCTACTCTCGCGGCATGCATTCGGGACAGGCAAACACTCGGACTGCGACGAAACCGACAACGACAATCACTAATCGTGGGCTGGCGCCGCCCTCAACTTCGCTTTTGACTTCGTTCCTTAGTCCGCAACCAGCGCAGCTTGGGTGCTCGGGCGTCACGAGTAGATGGGTACATTCTCCGCACACCACCAGGTCGGGTAGCCACAATGCCAGATGCACAGGTTCCGGTTGGTCTGCCGTGGGGTTGTGTGGACAGGTACGTGCCTGACCGTCCAGCCAGCGAGCCACAGCCATCATGATCTCGAGTCGTAGCCAGCCAGGCTGCTCGGTGAACCCGAGGTCCCGGTGGTCAGCTCCCGTCTTGTTCAGCAGCCCTCCGATCAGATCGTCCCGCGCCGCATCGAGTTGGTCCTCCCGCCCGAGCGGAATGTCAAGCTCCGCCAGCAATTCGGCTTCGCGACCTTTGGCGATGGCCGCATCGATCCGGAGCACCAGGTCGCTCAGGTTTGGTTCGGGGCTAACCATGATCGTCTCCTCGGTAGTAAGGATTCCCGACGCGGTCCGTCGGTGTGTGTGCGTCGCTGGCCTTACGCACCGACGCACACACGTTCACCGTGTCGGGTGTATCGCTAACGCACTCTGATGCAATACGCAGACCCGCTCTGACCTCGAATTCACCGCTCTGTATTCCGGCCGCTGGCTTCCTGGATCGACGGCAGCAGATCGGCAGCGAAGCCCACCAGGGCCGCGGCCGGGGACATCGGCTGCCACAGCCCGTCACCGCTCCAGGACGGATCGCTCTCCTGATCACCAACAGATATGGCACATAGGAGGGGGACAGATATAGATATGGCCCAGGACAAGATCACCGAAGCCAGGCCACCCGCATGAACCTCCACCTCATATACGTCCATATATGTACTGTCACACAGCGCATTCAGTGCATGCATCCCGGCGAGGCCGTCGTCAAGGTATATAAGGACGCCTGGGCACGGCGGCATGATGGACTCTTGATTGAAATTTCCCTGACGCCCAGTGAGGATCGTGCGGTGCGGATCGTCGCCGAGGTGACTGGCGAGTGCGGCTTCGGCGCCCCGCAGGTGGTGCTAAACCGGTCGGGCGATCACGAGATCACCGCGAGGGAGTCCTACGGCTGGCACTATCTCTTTGGCGCCGCCGCCAATACGGTCTTGCTGGTCAGCGCTGGCTGCCATCTCCCCGCCAAGGCACAGCCGAACACGAATGATCTCAAACCCTGGTACCTCCGCCGTGTGGCCTGCCATCGCGCCGGTCTTGGCGGTGCATGGCGGCGCTGGTCACATCGTGGCGCAGGAACTCGACGCCAAGCGGGCTGCTGCGGCCGGC
>DASQVB010000184.1:0-8582 GCA_035640975.1 Pseudonocardiaceae bacterium | reverse complement strand
CCCTTCGCCTCAATGCAACAGTGCCGTCACGATGACCACGCCCACGCCGCCCGAAGGTGACCAGCCACCTCAGTCCCCGCAATGGTCGAATCGTTTGCTACTCGGCCTCGGTAGCGTAATTCTGTTCGTCGCCGGCGTCGCCGTGGGCAGCTCAGGCAGTGAGTCAAACTCACGTCCAGCAGCGCAAGGCCAGCTCGCGCCGGCTCCCCACTCGGCCGCAGTCCCAACCTACAGCCCGCCGCCCATAGCTTTGCCGACGCCGGAGGACTTCACGATCGACGTGAAGATCCTGGAAAAGCAGTGTTTCGGTTCGGCTGGGTGCAACGTCGTCTACCAGATCGACCCCACTTACACGGGCGCGACGCCGCTGACCGGGCGTACTTTGACCGTGGTTTATGAGGTTACGGGCAGTGAGTACGGTCCGCAGATCAACAACTTCCAGGTTAACGCTGACGGCAGCGCTTCGGTGGACAGCACAGAACACAGGTCTGGAGTCATCGGGATCGGTGTTGAAGGCCCGGGCGACGAGTATCTCGGAGAATTAAACACAAGTGTGGCGCGGGGACCTGTCGAATGCTTTGTTATACGTCACCCTCGCCTGAAGGACGGCCACCAATGTCTGACCGAGCGATGAAGGTGCTGTCCACGGTAATCACGGTGGTCATCTACGCCGTGGTGGTTCTGGTCATGGCCTCGATCGCTGGCGTGCTGTGAAGGCTGCGAGAACTCATCGAGTGCGGCCCTCGCTCCGGCCAGTTATCCCCGGTTCCTGGCCCTGGTCGCGCATAGAGAGCAGAGGGAGACCGCAGACCGGAACACCCTGCGGAACAGTGGACGCGCGTACGACCCGCATGGCGAGCTGTACCGGTCTGGCTGACCAGTCCCCCTGGCCGGTCACTGGCCGCATGATCATCCCTGTGGCGGGTATGGCTGTCACGGTGCGCGATGGATGTGTAACACTGCGCAGGCGAGGGGCGATTGCAGTGATGCCCAGGAGCATGACTCCCAATCTCTCGGCAGGTGAACCTTGGCCACCCAGACTCGTCCACCCCCGGTTGGTGCTGCGCCCAGCTCGTTTGCCTCCCTGGCTCCGCCGGAGTTCGGCAGGCTGACTAAGAGCGCCCACGATCATCACGCCGATGTGCTCGCAGGATGGCCATCCGAGCGTCCGGTGATGGTCCAGGCCGGTTCCCCACCGCGCTGTCTGTCCGTTTTGCTCCATGACCCGACTGCTGTCGCACTATTTCTGCGCACCCATATGAAACCGGATGAGCTGATGGAGCTGATCCTTATCCTCGCCGATGCGGCAGCGGATGTATTACGATCTCGACGCGCCATTTACGGCCATTATCCGCCTCGTCAGCGTCAGCAGTCGGCCGCAGCTAAAGCGGCCGTTAAGTCGACAGTTGCTTACTCCGGGACGAACCAGGCAGCGGCGCTGGCCTCACCGTGATCGGGCTGGGACTAGACGATGACTAACCGCTGATAAACGCCGCTCAGTGAACGGCCGCGGTGCCTGCACGGCCCGGGGCCGCCCCGGTCACCAACCCAGCCCCCACATCGCGGGAGCGGTCGTCGGTCGTGGTTTCAGAGCCAGTATCGGCGATAACTACAGCCCGCGCAGCCGCCGCAGGCTGCGGAACCGACGAGCTGACGGAGACATCACTGATCGTGCTTGAGCTACTGCTCCTTGTGACAGTATGGGTTCTGGGCTTGACTGCGGTACACCTGGTGAAACCGCCACCGGCTCCGCGGCTTGAGCACCCGGAGCCGATGGACGGGCACATTGAGCATGCTCGCCCTTCCCTGTGAGCTAGTTGCTCACCAGGCCGTGCTGGCGGGCACTACTGCACTATCTCCGATGTCCTCACCAACGGCGCCGGCGCGCTGCTCGGGGTCAGCCGAATACTTGACTAACGTGCACAGACATGACCACGCCACTGCTCACCGAGGGCGACCTGGACCGCGGGCGACCACCCGAGCTGAAAAGCCCGCACTGGCGCTGCGGCATCGTCGACCCCGCCACCGGCGCAGCCTGCACGCTGCGACCGCACACTGACGTCAAGCAGCATCAGGGCCGTCAGGCCGTGCAGGGCGCCGGACGATCCACCCGCATCGTCACCTGGACCGGCGGAACCCAACGGGCGATGGTCATCGACGGCTACACCTGGACCCGCATCCCCGGCACCGACCTCGAAGTCCGGGCACTGACCGACAAACCGCTAGCGCTGCGTTACCGTCCTCGACCCTAGGGGGTTCCCGCCGAGCCCGATCCTGACCTTTGACGTCGCCACGCCGGCGATGGTCACAGTTTTGCGCATGACTAGTCCTCAATGCTGACATTCGGCTTATGTCTAAAGTGACTCTCAACTTAAGGCATCGCGAAAGGCATCGCGATTCTGTTACAGCCGAGCGTCGTTGGCCACTCGTCGCTACTACAGGCCAGGACACAGAACCCGCCGCTTATGTCGTGACCCGTCAACGGCCGTGTACCGGCGAGTTTTCTTCCGGTACTTTCCGCCTCAAGGCCGCTTTAGCCACCCGCCGTATGCTTACGGCGTCGGGTCCGCCGACGTGCCCTCCAGCAACTCACCCGAGACATCCTCAGCGGTGCCGCCCGCGTTGGTGGTGAATTCGCCGGTGACCGGGTTGAGGACTCCGGAAAGCTCCGCGTTGTTCACCGCGTGAGTGCCGTTGCCGCCGTCGCCAGGCTCGCTGTTGTGGAGGTCGCGCGTCACGTTGCCGACGCCATCGCGACCGGCATTACCGTCGGCGTCCTTGACGTTGAACGTGATCCCGAAGCCGTTGTCGCTGCTTGCGAAGCCACCGTTGTTGTCAGCGGCTGTGGTCGCTCGCGCGTGTTGGCCCATCGCTCCGCCATTGGCGTCGCTGCCGTCGGGTGCGGTGGAACCCTCAGTCGAAAGCTGCGCCACGTTACTGGCAACTTTGCCCCAGTCCTTATTGCCCTGTCCGGGAGTGCCGGGATCCTGGGGGCTATCAGCCAGTGCAGGTGAACCGACCATCATGGCGGCAGCAGTGCACACCAGCACCGCGGCTGCTCGGCACTTCCTCATAAGGTTTCTCCTCGTCTCCTGAAGATTTGCCCGACTTCGGGTCCGAGCATCTGAAGTGACTCTCAACTCAAGACATCGCGAAAGCCATTGATGCTGTTACACCGAGCGTAGTTGATCACTCGTTGCTCTAGCTGGTCGAAACTCGACATATCGATTTCTACGAATTGGTGGCTCACAGTGAAGATCTGCATACCCTACGCAGGAGCGAGCAAACGCTGACGCTCTGTGTCGGTGATATCTGAAAACCTTGAGCAGGAAGGCCGTTTTGATGCCAGATCCGAAGGCACCTCGGGGAACTGGCGCTGCTGGTCGGGCTCTGTGGCGGTCGATCGTCGGAACTTACGAGCTGGAAGTGCACGAGCGGGTAGTGCTCGGCCAGCTGGTGAAGGTCGCAGACAGGATCGCTGCGCTGGATTCGATTGTGGATGAGGACGGGGTGCTGGTCGATGGCCGGGCACATCCAGCTTTGATTGAGTCGCGGCTGCAACGGTTGACCCTAGCCAGACTCTTGACCACTCTCCGCTTGCCCGACCAGCGTCCGCAGCGTCGTGGATTGCGAGGCGTCTATAGCTTGGACCGGGCACGTGGCTTGGCGTAGGGCGGTCCAGCTGCCGGCGGGTGCGTTCGATCGCACAGTCGAGGAGTGGCGTGACCTGAAGGCGCCAGCGTTTCTCTACGATCGCGCCGCTACCTGCGCGGTCTACAGCGCCTGGGCGCTACTGGCATGGGGTGGGGGTAAGGATCCGGCGGACCGCGTCCTTTGGTGGATGGCCGTGGTCGAGTGGCTGCCCACCTGTGCCCGCCCCCGCTTCCTATTCCACGCACTGGCGGTGACCGAGGCCGAGCTGGACTTGCTAGATCAGGACCACCGGTGGGACTGGCCGGATCATTGCCGGTATCCGCTACTGCGACCGGCTGCCCCGGTCCCGGAGTGGCTAGCGATGTGTCGAATGAGACCCCGCGGTGGCGCGGCGTAAACCGTCGCCCGCCCCCGATTGGGGGCGGTGGAGCTGCCGGTGCATCTGCGCCGTGGTGAGGTGGTCGTCGAGGACTTCGTGCCGTCGTCAGAGCAGCCGCCGTGGTGGTGGGGATCGAGCACCGCAGGATATTCCCACTCAGGATGGCGAGAGATCCGGGCGTTGAGGAGGTGGCAGGACGCGGTGGAGCAGTGGGGCGCTGAGCGTGGTTTGTCGACGGGGGATTTGCGTCGGCTGGGTCACTGGCCGGGACGCCCGCCACCATTTTTCGATACACCCGCGTGAACGGTAAAACGGGTGTGCGTTTACTGGCAAGCGCAAGCCGCGGGGCCTTTTATAAATCAGTTCTCCCACCGGCACGGCCTCACGGATCTGCGCCAGTAACGTCCTGGCCGGACGCAGCGATGTCAATTCGTGAGACCCATCCTGGCTGCTGTTACCATCGCGTCACTCGCCGTATCCGGATGCGGTGGTGCACCGTCCGCGGATCCATCGGCTCCGCAGCCCTCAGTTGAGACCTCGGTGAATGACCCGGTCGCTTTGACGGAAGGTCTGGCCCTGATCCGGTGCGGCAGGCCAGCTCCGGCCGAAACTGAGGACATTCAGCGCGTGGTAAGCGCCGTCATCGGAGATCTTACTGCGTTTGTGGAGCAGCAAGGGTGTCCCCTGGGTGACAACCCCTTCACATTCCGCGACGTACCCGATACCGAGGGCACACTACGGAGCTGACATATGACCACGCCTCCACCTCCTCCATCCCCCGGCAGCTATCCGACCCCACCGCCGAGCAACCAGCCGTACCCCCAACCTTCCCCGCCGCAAAAGCCCCGCTGGCCGTGGATGCTCCTTGCTGGCGTGTTTGGTCTTTTCGCCGTGCTCAGCAACCTCGACCCCCCGGCCGCCAGTCCGACTTCTGCCGATGCCGCAGCTGCGCAACCGGAGTCCGGACTGAACCTCTCCCAGAAGGCCATTCCCGACTTCGAGGCCTGGCAAGCGCGGAACAGTGCGCCAGCGCCCACCGGACCGGTGACCACCTTCGGCGAGGGCACGTTCGAGGTTGGAACCGATATCGAACCCGGGACGTACAAGACCGCTGGTCCCGCGTCGGGTTGGATGAAGTACTGCTATTGGGAGCGGCAAAGCGCCACCGATGGTGAGTTCTCCTCAATCATCGCTAACGAAGGCGGCGAAGGTCCGACCACGGTGACAATCAGTCCAAATGATGCCGCTTTCAAGACCAGTGGGTGCGAGGCCTGGATGAAGGTGCGTTAGTTCACCGGTGGCTATACCTGTTGGTGAGCGGGGCCGCCTGGTCTGCGAGCTGCACGACCTGGGCGAGAATCCAGCGCGCCGCACCCGCCCCCGGCTTGGTTGTACTGCCGCTCGGCGCAGTCCTCGCATGGTTTCCCGTTGGGCCGGTCGGACAGGGCAGTGACCATCATCAGCAGGTGGCCGCATTCGGCTTTGAACACGCCGACCGGGTGGTAGGCGCGCTCGTTGATGGCGTGGCTTTGCCAGTCCAGCACGCTCAATCCCCACCTGATGGCCATCACTGGGCATCCTGCGCGGATTGACACCGCGGGCAGATCTGCTGGGGATCAGGCGGCTCGCCGGACAGCGCCGTGCGACCGAACGCAATCGTGCGTGGCGCGAACCGGATGCCGCAAGCAGCGATCACGCTGCCCCGGCTCATCGTGCCCCGGTGTGTGTCGTGGTCGTCGGTGGACCGCAGATACCAGCTCACCGGGAACGCTCCAGAATCTGCTCGACCAGCGTGACCATGTCGGCCTGCGAGAGCTTCACCCCGGGTGCGCCCAGACCGTGGATCGTCCATGCGCCATCAAGTTCGTGGATCAGTAGCAGCGTGGTCCAGCTGCCGTCGTCGGTGCTGCGGCCTCGCGTGGTCAGGCGGCCACGCTCGCGCTGCTGGTGCTGAATGTCCGGTACGTCGATCACAGCTATCGACGGTGAATGCTGCCGACCGCATCGTGCTAGGACGCCTTGTCCTACCGGTTGACTCCGATGCGCTTGGCCAGTTGGCGCAGCGGCGTGGATCGCGTCCGTTCCGCGGTGAGCAGGTCCCGGGTCACCGCACGGGCCAGGGTCTGATGGCGGATCCAGTCCGGCGACATCCCCTCGGCGGTCAGCAGCAACGCGAGAGCCTGCTCCTCCTCGTCTAGGTTCGCGTGCGCGCAGGCCCGGTCGGTCAGGTGCCGGCAGCGGGCAGCGAGCGGTAGGCCGGGGTTCGTCGGCATCCGGGAGGCCGCACTAAGGGCTGCTGGGTAGTCCTCGGTGACCACGTTGACATCCACCGTTTGCATGGTGACTTGGGAGGGGCCGAAGGGGGTTTCGTAGTCGACCCGGTCAGCACCCAGCCGCTGCGCTACTTCACCGGCCGACTGCAGGAAGTCCCCGGCTACGACGCGGCGATCATCCCGAGCGGCGGCAGTGGCTGCCGTGACGAGCAGCGACCCGTAAGCCGACAAGTCCTGCACTGGGACGTTTCCGCTGGGTTCGATGCTCTCGGCGGTCCGCACCGCCACCCGCTCGGCTTCGGCGAACCGACCACTCACCATCAACTGCCAGCTCAGGGAGCCCTTCAGCGCCGCCGCCAGCAACGCGTCATCACCATTGGCAGCGAGGTCCACGGCCCGCCGTACTGCCATGAACGCCGCATCGGGCTGGAGAAGGTGGGTCAGGGTGCTGCCAGCGACCCAGTAACCCCATGCCAGCTGCTCGGCCGCCTTGGACCGGGTAACTGTATTCGCGGCGTGCAGCATGGCGCGCAGGCCTATCAGAGCCTGCGGAATCAGCCCGGTCAGCTGGTCATACCTGCCACTCCAGTACGCACCCCAGAGATAGGTGACTGATCGCTCGGCGTCGCGCAGCGACAGCGGCTCGCCCTCCACGTCGCCCAGCAAGTCGGTGATATCGGCAACTGCTTGCCGAAGCGCCATCACCCCGGCGTCCGGCGCAGCGTCGGGCATGTTGTCCCGGCCGAGCAACTCACCGAGGTCGACGTCGAGGGCTGCCGCGATGCGGTGCAGGCTCCCGATCGAGGCGGTGTGCCGTCTGCCCTGCTCTAACTTGCGGATCAGATCAGTGGACACCCCGGCAGCTGCGGCCAGATCGTCTTGCGTCATCAACACGTCGTTCCGGAGCTGCCTGATCCGCTCGCCGATAGTCGACTGGGTGCGGACATCATCCATGCCAGACACGAGAACCCTCTCTTCGCCGACTCCCCGCCGATGCCCCGGGGAGCGACCCCGGGGCGGAACCTCGGCGAGGAGGCACCTCCAGGTTACTGGCCGCCTTCCGTGCCCTCACGAGGCGACGAGCAGGCCCCGGAAGCCGCCCACAGCGACGCGTAACCGACCCATCGCTCGCTGTAACCCCCTGGGGCGGGTGCGCGATAGCTCTCGGAAGCGACTCACCAACTACCGGGGAGCGGACATGCATCGTTTGATCACGAACAGCCTGATGGCAACCTTGCTGGCAGGATCAGCTCTGCTGGTCACCGGAGCACCTGCACTGGCCGCTGAGAGCTCGTCTGCGACGGTGTCCTCAGTAACTGCCAGGTCCGACCACGGGCGAGGCAACTGGCACTGCCACTGGGAGTGGAACCGCTGGCGCCACGAGTGGCAGCGCTACTGCCACCACCACCGCCACGGCCACCACCATGGCGACCACCATGGCCACGGCCACCACTGACAGAGCTAGGGCGTCAAGCGCTTTGATGGCACCGTCGTGAGTTACCGGGTGTTGCTGCTGGCGCGGCCAGCGGTAACCACTCCGAAGCCGCCACCGGCACCGGAACCACCACCAACACACCCACCAGAAGAATCACCACCAGCACCCCTACCGGCACCGCGGAACCCCACTGGCGGGTCTACTGGACGCGGTGATCACCGCGGCTGAGTGGGGCAGCGTACCGTCGGTGTGCGTGTCGGCGAGTTCGACTGAGCCCAGGCGCAGGAGCGAGCGGCACGGTAAAGGAAGCCGAAACCCGACCGTGCCGCTCGCGACCTGCACGCCCGACCCTCTGAGCACAGCCGGGCGTCGGTCTATCGGTTCTCGATAACCAATCGTTACCGATCCACTACGGAGCGTACGCATCTACGCCGCCGAGGCCGCCCGCTGAGCCCGGCGGTGACGACCCCGACAAGGTCTACATGCTCGTCACCGGCAAGGCCCCCGTCTCTGGATCCGAGGCTGGATCATGGGCCACCAGGCCAGGCAACCCGAGCACTGGGAGGAACCCGGTGACCGTCCCGGCGCATGGTTCATCTCCGCTAAACACCTCGCACCGCTT
This sequence comes from Pseudonocardiaceae bacterium, assembly GCA_035640975.1. Classification (GTDB taxonomy): domain Bacteria; phylum Actinomycetota; class Actinomycetes; order Mycobacteriales; family Pseudonocardiaceae. Next base: position 219 of record DASQVB010000184.1, on the reverse strand, counting down.
GATCAGCTATGGCCCTCTGACGGGACGCGCTTAGGTTCCACGCTTGATCTTCCCTTTCTTGATCCCGTTTTCGCATATGTATCCATTCACGGTCGGTTCTGACCTGGGGCTTGTCGCCTGGCGGCGTGGCGGCTTGATCTCGGTGGCGGTGTGTTGATCATGGCATGGTGTCCGGTCGTCCGTCTTATGAGGACCTTGCTGCTGAGGTCGTTGAGCTGC
>DASQVB010000183.1:0-8601 GCA_035640975.1 Pseudonocardiaceae bacterium | reverse complement strand
CCGCAGTCCTGCTCTATCTACGACCCCTATTACTGGTGGCACGAACGCTTGTGGAAGCTGGAGGCGACGGTGCGGTTCAGCGGCACCCCGTTCAAAAGCCTGATCTGGCGGCTGCTGGGTGTTCGAATCGGACGGGGGGTTTTCGACGACGGTTGCTACATCCCGGAAAAGACCCTCGTCACCATCGGGGACGGCTGCACGCTCAACGCAAGTAGCGTGATCCAGTGCCATTCGCAGGAGGAGGGCATCTTCACGTCCGACCGCACCACGATCGGCGCCGGCTGCACTGTCGGAATCAATGCCTTCATCCATTACGGCGTGACGATCGGTGCCAGCGCGGTGCTCGACGTTGACTCCTTCCTGATGAAAGGCGAGGAGATCGCGCCGCACGCGCGGTGGCGAGGCAATCCAGCCCACGAGGTTCGGTCGGCCCATCAGATTCGGGAGCTGGATCCGGTAACCCCCACCGCAGCCACGCACATCACCATGGCACCCACCTCAGTCGCGAAGGCGACCCCATTGGCTCCCACCGCAGCGGCGAGTGACATCAAGCGCAGGACAGCCACAATGACCGTCGGGGAGGAGTCTCCGATCGTGGTGTGGAAGTTCGGTGGCACGTCCGTCGGGAATCACCGTCGGTTGCGGGCGGTCGCCGAGCGGTTGGTAGCGGCCCAGCGGCAGGGCCACCGTGTCGTCGCGGTGCTGTCTGCGATGGGCACGTCCACCGACGAGCTCTACCAGCGCGCCTACCAAGTGTCCGCCCTTCCCCCGCAGCGTGAACTCGACGCGCTGCTGTCGGTTGGCGAGTCCATCTCCTGTGCGCTGGCCTCCATGGCGGTGCACGAACTCGGCGCCCGAGCCGTATCGCTGACTGGCGCCCAGGCCGGGATCGTTACTGATGATCAATACGGCAATGCACGGGTGCACGCCATTCATCCGCAGCGGATTATCCAGGCGCTTGATGACCAAGCGATCGTGCTGGTCACCGGCTTTCAAGGAGTCTCTGACCGCGGCGATGTGACTACCCTGGGTCGAGGTGGTTCCGACGCCTCTGCCATCGCGCTGGCTGCGGCCCTCGGCGTAGCTGAATGCGACATCTTCACCGACGTACCGGGCGTGTTCACCGCAGACCCCCGGGTGGTACCGGATGCGCGGCTGATCGGGTCGCTGCACCACGAAGAGATGCTCGAGATGGCCGAGGCAGGCGCCGCAGTGCTGCAGCCCAGGGCAGTTGAGCTGGCCGCGTCTCACGGTATCGACATCCACCTGCGGTCGAGCTTCTCAGCCGAGGCAGGGACGTGGATCCAGAAGGGCAGCGCAACATTCCAGGGCAACGACGGCAGTGACGTGGCTGGAATCGCGCACCGTCGTTACGAGAGCCTCTACTTCGCACGTGGTATCTCCGCCGCCACGATCGCATCATCCGGGCTCCAGCCGCGCGGTGGGGCGGTCGGCGTGATCGTGCGCGACTCTGACGGGGTGCGCTTCACCGCACCCGGGATAGCCGACGTGGAAGTGACCGCTGTGCTGAGCGCGATCGGTGCCGACGTCGAGGTGCAGCATGATCTCGGCACGGTCAGCGTCGTGAGCGCGGGGATCGCTCGTAAACCTGCCATCACCGCTCGCGCGCTGAGCGCCCTCGAAGCGGCCGACATCAAACCGCACCTAGTGACCACCACCCCCGGCCGGATTTCCGCACACATCTCCACCGAACTGGTAGACCAGGCAGTACAGCTGCTCCACGACGTCTTGTTCATCCGGCCGACCGAGGACATCGGCGCCACCGTTCCGTCACGCTGGTTTGAGTTCGGAAGCAACGAACTTGGCCCACGTGAGGTGGCCGCATCGACTGGGGTCGCCGAGTGAGGAGTACGAGCTGCGGCGCCGCCCGGGCAGTAGCCAGTTGGCCGGTTCGCGTCACGTCGCGGTGTAGTCCCCCGCCATCGCGGGCTCACCCGCCGCAGCCACCAAGTGCTGACCAAAATGCGCATCGACCTGCCCTTGCAGGACAGTGATCTGCTCGTACGGGGTGGTCAGCACCCTACAGCGGCGCGGGTCATGGCTGCGTAGGCAGCGGTGAGCACCGTGGGCTGGCCCAAGTGCTCACCCCGCAGCACGGTGGATCGGACGGCTTTCTCACCGATGTTGCACGATCAGACCGCCGAACTCGCAATTTTGATTGCAGGAGATCAGCGCCGAACTGGGGTGGCGCACTGCAACGTGCGGGGCAGCACTGCGCCGGACAAGTCGGCCCCGCTAAGGTCAGTTTTCGTGGAGTCCATCATGGACAGATCCCGTCCGCGCAGGTCCGCGTTTGCGTAGTGCACCGCCGGCACGCCTAACGGCGAGACGGGCCGGTCTCGGTCGGTGGGACCGCCGCGCCCGACACCTCGAATCTTCGACGTGAACCGCAGTAGTTCCAGCCGGACCAGAGAGGGCGGGAGCGGAATCACCCGGACCTCAGCAACACCAAGGTGAAAAGCGATCACCGAGGCGTGTACAGCAAAGTCGTCGGGCGTCTGGCCGGGCAGCAGGCGGATGTCCAGGCCCACCGGGGGCCCGGCGACCACCGAGACCACCTCCGGGATATGGACGCAGCGGCCGCCGCCGATGCTGTAGTCGGCCTGGGACAAGCCGCAGCCGACAAGGATCTCTTCCACACGCAAGGCGAGCTGCCGGGAGCGGGCCTGACGCATCAATTCGAGGTGTCGGACGCGGCGCCGCGCTCGTAGGCGGCCCAGCAACGACCAGCGGGGGACGACCTTCTCAACAGGTTCTTCCTGAGGTCGGGTGAAATCGTTGCTTGCATCACAGGGCCTCTCGGGGTAGGCGAATACCACGGAGGTCTCTTCCGCACGGATTTGCGCCCATGCCGTCTGCGCCAGGTTCCTTCGGTTCCGAAAGCCACCACGCAGCGGCATCCACCAGAGCCAGGCGCTGCACCGCGGAAAGGTGTGCCTCGCGCTCGCCCAGGACTGCCATGGCGGCCAAGCGTTGCCGGTTGGGGGTGACGCGGGAGCCGCGAGGGGATCGCACGATTCGCTCGTTGCCGTCATCGAGCACCGCAGCGGCCATTTCCAGCGTTCGTGACAGGCCCAGCTCGTCCAGGTGTGGCCAGGTCGGGTGGTGGAAGATCCGTGACACCGATGTCCACTCTTGCAGCACCCGGGCCACCGATCGAGCACCCCAGGGTGTGAGCCGGAGCAGCACGCTCGAGGACTCCTCGCCGTCCAGGACCAGTGTGCCGCTATCCAGCTCCACCACCTCACCATGATCCAGAACCACCCGAACCCGGTCCGGATCGAACTGCGTAGGATCTGGCATCGGGTCTCCACCCCTCCTAACAGGGTTGGCGATCAAGGCCGTGGGCAGTGCTCGCAACACCAGCCCACGGCCGCCTCATCAGGGGGCGGGTGCGCTCCCTGATCTCACTTACTCATCCGGTGCGAAACCAGGTCCCGCGCCTGGTCCACTCCGCCCGCGCGCGACTAGTCCCCAGCGGCCTGCATGCTGTCCTTGGACCGAACACAGCGGCTCAAGTTTGTTGAAGCTCGGCCCGGGCACCGACTGAGCGGAGTCAGCAAAAGTCAGCAACCCATCGTCACGAAGCGGTACCAGAGCACACGACGCGGCCACCCCCGAGCACGCCACAGCACCCGTTGATACTGATCGTCACGCTCTACGCGCGTTCGGGACGAAGAGGCCGTGGGTTCGAATCCCGCCACCCCGACACCATAAAGCCGCAGGTCAAGAGCCCACGCCGATGGGCTCCTGACCTGTTTCTGGGTGGGAATTGGCCCGTACAGCTGCGAAGTACAGCCGCGTCGATCGTCTCGATCTAGTCCCATGCGCAACGCCCACAGCACAGCCGTAGCTCCATCGAACACTCGCCCGGTACCTGCCCCGCCGAAACTCCGTGCTAGCGTTCTCGCACCGCAGTGTTGACAACTGTAACACCCCCTGCCTAACGTGGGAGTTGCGTGCACCCTAAACACCCGAAGAAGGAAATCAACGACGCTCTCCACTACGCCGCCCAACTGGGCTTTGTGGTCGAACAAACAGCAGCCGGTCACAAGTGGGGTCGGATCAAGTGCGCATGCAGAGCCATGTTTTCGGTTTGGTCGACGCCAAAGAACCCGTTCAACCATGGCCGGCAGATCCGTAGGTGGGTTGACCAACACAACCACGGTAACAATGAGGAGGGGCAATGACTGAGTGGACATTTCGACTGACCCTCCGAGGCATCGAGCTAACGGACGAACAGCTCGACACCCTCTATGAGGCCGGCTGCGACGACGGCTCCTTCTCCGTGGAACCAGACGGCACCGTCCTGGGCTTCTTCGACCGTGAAGCACCAACAGAGCAGGATGCCGTGATCTCCGCCATCGTCGACGTCGAGCAAGCTGGCATCGGCGCTCGGGTACTCCAGGTCGAGGCCGATGACGACTGGCTGACTGCCAGCGAGATCGCAGCGCGAGTCGGTCGCAGCCGCCAGAGCGTCGCTCTACTGGCACGTGGTGAGCGCGGTCCCGGAGACTTCCCAGCCCCCGTCGCCCGCCGGCAGTCATCGAACCCACTCTTTAGCTGGGCTGAGGTCGAACCATGGTTCCAGCGCTACGACCCCAGCGCCGTGCCTGCACCCGGGCCGAAGCTGTCTCCGGACTTCCTCGCCGAGGTCAATGACCGGCTTGACCTTCGGGAACGTCTTCGGCACTCTCCCAACGCCCCATGGCGGCCAAAGCTGAACGAAGCACTGCCACTCGGAGCCTGACGTTGAACTAGCCAGTCTGGAGCGGCGCGCGACGTCAGCTGTACAACTGCGGAATACAGCAACGAGATCGACCGACACTGACCCAGGACGGCCTCCAGCGTCTTGCGACGTGCGGAACAACCTCTATCGACCGTCGTGCCCGCAGTTAGGGACGAAGAGGCCGTGGGTTCGAATCCCGCCACCCCAACCCGGAGAACACCAGTTCAGGAGCCTCATCAGTGGGCTCCTGTTCTGCTCTATACCCTGGTTCAGGGTAAGGAGTCAGCAAATACTGACCTGACTCGTTGGCCCCCGATCCTGCGACGGGTGCGTGTGCCGGTCGAGCGTCGTCGAGGTTGCTCATGTCCCATGACCGCTGACACGTCATTTGATTGGCACATCAGCTGAGAACAGCCAGGTCATACGAGTGGCGAAGATCATGAGATCTGAGCCCACCTGGCGTGGGTACGTCGCAGTGAGCGGGTCGGGGTGAATGCCGACATGATCGCGAAGTGGGAGCGCGGCGCGCGTTCATCCCCGCCGCTGAACACGGGTTCACCGCCGCACTGGACTACCTGCACGGCGCCAGCAATCACCTCAGATCCCAACCGTGCCGCCCGATCGCGTCGTGGCTGGCCGCAGTGGAGTCCGAGATGCACACCAACGCTGGCAACCCCACCACTGCCCTGCATGCCATCGACCGGGCCCGCGAAGCGCTCACCGCTCATGGGCTGGCTCCTGAGCTGCCGTGGTTCGACTACTACGACGCCACCCGCCTTCTCCTCGCTCCGCTGCGGGCGGCCGACCCGACGGTGGCGCACAACAAAAAGCCCCGGTGACCGAGGACGGAACTCCACAGGCCACCAAGCCTCGGACAGTCTGATCCAGCTGCCGACGTGCGTCCGGGCTGGCCTTCTCCGCGGCCTGCTTTCTACCCCTCGGCGGGTCCCGGGCAGCGCGCCATCGACGCTGACACCACCCAGGCGTTGCGAAGCTCATCAACGAGGTGTCGCCGCACCGGCGGCCAATACGGATGCTGTCACCGACAATCCTGTTCCTACGAACAGACCGCCCGCATCGCCGGACTCCGCTTGACGGATCGCCCCACCCAGGCACGCGGGTCTTGCGACACCCCGGAGCCCGCACCATCAGCCGCCGACCCCTTCTGCCCGATAACCGTAGGCCTGGAAGTTGCCTGATCAGCGCACGCAACCACGCCATCCACGCCGCGTCCACCGGACGACCCTGGGTTACCTCCCCGTTGACCCTGATCGAGCGTGCCCGTCGCTCACCGCCCCTAACAACGAGCTCACCGCGCTAATCGAGCGATTCGCGTTGCCCGCTGGTGATCTGCGGCTACGGCCTGCTGACAGCGCCGGTCTCTGACGTCGTTTACAAGCGTTACAGACAGACCGGCCGCGATCAACACCATCGCCGCTGGACGAGGACTAGAGGTAGTCCCGCAGAACCCTGCTGGAGCCATACAGTAATTCCCTCTACCCGATTCATGAGCCAGTTGCGGAGGCGAGGGTGTATCTGATCGAGGTTCCCGTCGAGGGCGGGGGCCGCCTGCTGGTGCAGGTTTCCGACGCGGAACTCCCAGGTGATCTGCAGCTGGCCTCTGCCCGACCGGGTGAGGTTGCCGCACGGGCGCGGCAGTCTTTGGAGCAGGCGCTCGATCAGATCAAGCCAGCGGTCCGGGCGGTCCTCGACCGGTTGGTGGCGATGTCCCCGGATGAGGTGAGCGTGGAGTTCGGGCTCGCCCTGGGCGCGGAGACCGGCGTGGTGATCGCCAAAGGAACCACCGAGATGCACTTCGCGGTGACACTCGGCTGGAAGCGGCCGCGTCCATCGTCGGTGGCTAACGATGACTGACACCCTGGACAGCGGGCCTGCCGTGCGTGTGCTGGACGCGAACGGGAGCACCGTGGGGGTGGGCGTGCTCGTCGGCCCGCGGGAGATCCTGACCTGCGCGCATGTGGTCAATGCCGCGCTCGGCCGGGACCGCAGGGCGCAGGATCAGCCAGCAGGCGAGGTCATCGTGGGACTCGCGGTCGGCAACGGTCCCCTGTTGCGGACACGGGTGCAATGCTGGCTGCCCCCGCCGCGTGCCGGAGCCACCGGCGACGACATTGCCGGGCTCGTCCTGACCAGCATTGAGCTTCCCACGGGCACCATCCCGGCGCGCCTTGCCGTGAACCGGCCCGTGCGGGGTCGGATGGTGGACGTGTTCGGTTACCCCGGCAATCCGCCGCGCCCGCACGGCGCCTGGGTGGAGGCCACGGTGCGCGGCCTCGTCGGAGGCGGTCACCTCCAGCTGGACTCCACCCCTGAGGCGGCGCTGCGGGTCCAGCCGGGGTTCAGTGGCAGCCCGGTGTATGACCGCAACACTGGCCGGGTCGTGGGTCTGCTGACCACCGCGCCACCCGCGGCCTCCGGGGAGCGGGACAGCTACGCGATCACCGCTGACCGGTTGCGGCTGGCCTGGCCGGATGTTCTCGATTGCCGGCCCGACCGTGTCCCGGGGCGGGTCGCTCGCGGGGTCAGCGAGCTGCTGGTGTTACATGTGTCGGATCTCCAGTTCGGCCGCGATCGCCTCTTCGGTGGCAACGGCTGGATCCCGGCCGATCAGGCCAATGACGTCCTGTTTGGGCGGCTGCACGATGACCTGGACCAGCTGACCGAGGATTACGGGCTGCGTCCGGACCTGATGGTGGTTACCGGTGATCTGACCGAGTGGGGCCTACCCAACGAGTTCGACCAGGTGGTGGAGTTTCTCACCGCGCTGACCGAGGCGGTGGAGCTGCCCCGCGAGCACGTGGCCGTCGTGCCAGGCAATCACGACGTCAACCGAGATGCCTGCGAAGCCTACTTCCTGCGCGAAAAGGCAAACCAGCGCGAGCCATTGGCTCCGTACTGGCCGAAATGGGAGCTCTTCGCCGCCGCGTTCGAACAGTTCTACCAGGGAGTCAGCGGGATCAGCTTCGCCCCGGACGAGCCGTGGACTCTGTTCGAGATGCCCGATCTCGCGGTGGTGGTGGCCGGGTTGAACTCCACTATGGCCGAGAGCCACCGCGGCACTGACCACTACGGTTGGGTCGGGGAGGACCAGCTGCGCTGGTTTGCCGATCGACTGGCCGGATACCGGGATCAGGGCTGGTTGCGGCTCGCGGCGGTTCACCACAATGCGGTGCGCGGTGCGGTCACCGAGGACGAGAACCTGCGGGACATCGAGAGCCTCGACCAGTGGCTCGGGCCGCACCAGCGGCTGGAGCTGCCAGAGCCGGGGCTGGTGAACCTACTCCTGCACGGGCATACCCACGACGGGCGGCTGCATCGGCTCTCGTCGGGCCTGCTGGCGCTGTCTACCGGCAGTGCAGCGGTGACGGCCGAGGCGCGGCCGCAGGAGGTCCCCAACCAGTATCAGCTACTCACTATTCGCCCCAGCGAAGTGATCTGCCATGCCCGCCAGTACGCGATTGGTCAGCGCTGCTGGATTGGTGACACCCGGATCAGCGCTAACGGCTCGGACTGGTGCCACCACGAGCCCCACCAGCTGGAGCATGTCCACGGGACGTTCACCAGTGACCAGCCGGACGCAGATCAACGCCGGAACGCCGACCGCGTTCCCCGACCGCGGCGCCACGGATCCGCACCAGGGGACCACTTCTTCGACCAGGTGCGGGAGGCGACTCAAGCCAGCCATCCCGGCGCCACGGTGACCCCGCGGCGGGAAGCTGGCTACCTGCGGGTGTCTCTGCCGCTGCCGGACGGGGGCGCTGAACAATGGCCGGTCGGGGTGGTTGACGACGAGGTCAGCGACGAGCACCTCCAGTCCTTCGTGCAGCGAG
>DASQVB010000182.1:0-8254 GCA_035640975.1 Pseudonocardiaceae bacterium | reverse complement strand
TTCCAGCTCGGTTCGGATTCCTGGGCACTGGACGCACCGGGAGATATCCGCCAACGGGATCCGATTGCATGTGGCCGAGGTCGGGACCGGCCCGCTGGTGCTGTTGCTGCACGGCTTTCCGGAGTTCTGGTGGTCCTGGCGCCACCAACTCCCGGCGCTGGCCGCAGCGGGTCGCCGCGCCGTTGCCGTGGACCTGCGCGGCTACGGCGACTCCGACAAACCACCCCGCGGCTATGACCTGTGGACGCTGTCCGGTGACGTCGCGGGGCTGGTCCGGGCGCTTGGTGAACGTCAAGCCGATCTGGTAGGGCATGACTGGGGGGGGATCCTCGGTTGGTGCACGGCCGCGTTGCACCCCAGGTTGGTGCGTTCGGTCACGGTGCTCTCGGCCCCGCATCCGCTCGCGATGCGAGAAGCACTGTTGCGCGATCCGGCGCAACGCTGCGCTTCGCGCTACCTCGCCGGCTTCCAAGTGCCGTGGCTGCCCGAGCGCACCCTCACCCGCGACCGTGCGGCGCTGGTGGAGCGGATCCTGCGCCGGGGGGCAAGCTCCCAATGGCGCGGGTCGAACGAGTTCACCATCGCGGTCCGGCGCTATCGCGAGGCGATGCTGATCCCCGGCACGGCGCACTGCGCGCTGGAGTATTACCGCTGGGTCGGCCGCTCGCAGTTCCGGTTCGACGGCTACCGGCTGTACCGCGCGGTGAACCGGCCGACCCGAGTTCCGGTGCTCCAGGTGCACGGCGCCGACGACCCGTACGTGCTGGAGCCAACGGCGCGGCGCTCACGCCAGTGGGCAGGCGGCAACTATCGCTATGAGGTGCTGCCCCGCGTCGGCCATTTCGTGCAGCAGGAAGCACCCGAACACACTGCCACGTTCATCACCGAATTCCTGCGGAATTCGTGATATCACGCGGCGCAGATGCCGGTGGCAATCTCTTCAGTTTGGTTCGGTGCCGCAGCGATGTCGTCGGCGATCTCTTCTTCGGTCAGCACGAACCCGGTCTCGTCGTTGTCCACCGCCGCCCCGAACACCAAGCCGAGCACCTGACCGGACCCGTCGAGCAGCGGGCCACCGGAGTTACCGCTGCGCACCACGGCGCGGACGGTGTAGACGTTGCGAACCACGGTCGCCCCGTTGTAGATGTCCGGACCACGTAGCCGGATGCGATCGCGCACCCGAGCAGCCGATGCCGTGTACGGCCCATCCAGCGGGTAGCCGAGCACCAACGCATCCGAGCCGGTGGCGGCCGGTGCCGGAGACAGCTGCAGCACCGGCGCCCGCAGCTGAGGCACCTTCAGCACTGCGACGTCGGCATTCGGGTCATAACTGACCACCGTGGCGTCCAGCGAGCCCCGTGAGGTTTCCACTGCCACCCGGTCGGTACCGGCGACCACGTGCGCGTTGGTGATCACTCGCTGCGGGGCGATCACGAACCCGGTGCCCTCCAGCGCCCGAGAGCAGGATGCGGCCCGAGCCCGGACTTTGAGCACGCTGGCGCGAGCCTCCCGCACCACTGGGCTGTTGAGCAGGACCGGATCGGCCGGACCGACATCGGTGATCGGGGTGGGCGAGAACGGGGCGAGCACGTCAGGGAAGCCGGAGACGTCCAGCAGCTTGGTCAACTCCGCCGGCAGCTCGCGCAGCACATCGGGCATCATCGTGTCGGTGACCCGCAGCACCGACGAATCACGCACCGCGCTGGTCAGCCCGGTATAGGCGGACGACTCGGTCAGTGGCAGCGCGACCAACCAGGCCACCACGAGAGCCGCAGCACCCTGCACCCCGGCCCCCATGAAGCTGTCCACCTGGCGTAGTGCCTCAGCGTCGATCCGGCCTTGCACCGCCCGGCCCAGCCACACCCCCAACGTCTCGCCCAGTGCAACGAGCACGATCACGATCGACACTCCGACTGCGACTCGGACTTCCGGGCTCTCGAACCGCGCGATCAACGAGGGCGCGATCCGCACTCCGATCACGGCGCCAGCCAGCACACCGACGAAAGACGCTGCCGCGGTGACCATCCCCTGCCGAGCGCCGGAGACGCCGGCGAGCAGGGCGAGCACCAGTACCAGCACATCCACCCAGTTCACCGGATCACCTCAGTCCGCTCGGCCAACCGCCACGCGACGTCCAGGCCGTACTCAGTGGCGTGCTCCCAGGGCCGTTCCCACCCGCCCATCGCCAGCAGTGCAGCCAGCAGCCCACCGGTGAACCCCCATACGAGCATCCCAGGAAGGACGAAGGCGGGTTGCCGGTACCCACTGGGGCCGCGCACAGTCAGCCGGTTCACCGGGTCCGCGAGCACTCGCAGCAGCACCCGGGCGACCGCAGCCGTCTCTCTATGATCCACCGGCGCCACCGGCCCGGGCCGTTGCCAATGACCTAACACCGGCGTGACGACGAAATCCGACGGCGGCAGGTACAGCGGTGGCATCACGGCAACCGGTCGCACGTCTTCGGCGCGAACGCCGACCTCTTCGGAGGCTTCCCGCAACGCCGTCGCAACCGGCCCGTCGTCGGCGTCGTCCACTGCTCCACCGGGGAAACAGACCTGGCCGGCATGTGAGGACAGTAGGTCGGAACGCAACTCAAGCAGCACATCCGGCTCACCGGTGCACGAGTCTTCGGCAAGAAGCACCAGCACCGCCGCCGCCCGGCCACCCTCCTGCGGGGCCTGCCGTGGGGCGGGGATGTACCCGAGATCGCCGGGGCCAAGCTCCGCGGTGCGGCGTACCAACCGGCCCAGCCATCCCGGCACCGAGGCGGGGTCGACGAGCGGCCCAGCCGTCACCATCGATGGCTCCGTACTCATCCCACTGTGCCTGTGCTGCCAGGGCCGAGATAGCGCTGCACGACCGCGCGTACCTGCTCCGGGCTGCGCAGCACCTCGGGCGGATTGACTTGGCTCACTCGGCCGTCAGCGGACACCACGAAGCTCAGCGGCAATACCGGCGGGGCACCCAGCGCGGCACGCAGCCTGCCATCGGGATCGCTGACCGAGGGGTAATGCACGTTCAGGGCGGTGAGCATCTCCAGCGCCCCTTCAGGCAGCCGCTGTACCTCCACGCCGAGCACCGGCACCGCATCCGTCCCGGCGGCGTAAGCGGCCAGTGCGGGCAGCTCCTGGGCGCATGGCTGGCACAGTGGTCCCCACAGGTTGAGCAACGCGGGCCGCCCAGCCAGGGCAGCTCCGAGGTCGACTGTCCCCGGCTGTCCAAGACACGGCAACTCAACCCCGGACAGCACCCCGCGAACCGGGATGGCACTCGGCGCCGCGTCCGGACAGGCCTGCAGAGCCGCCAGGAGCCGGAGCTCGTCTAGGTTGGCCGGCGCGCCGGCAGGCTGTGCGGCACCGGGCGAGACAGCGGAGGGGGTGTCCGCTCGCGGCCACAGCGCCACGACAAATGCGAACGCCAACAATGCCGCCACCATCACCCAGCGCACCACCGGCTTCACCGCACCGCCCCGGGAGCGGCGACAGGAGCGATCCCCGTGGCCACCCCTCTGTCTGCGGCGCACGAGCCAGCTAGATCGGTGGGCAGTCCGGCCATCGCCAGCAGATGGGGCGTCTCAGGCCCGCGCAGCAGCGCCGCAGCGATCCCGGGTTCGGTGGGTCCGCAGCCGTAGGACGGGCAGTCGCCAGCTAGCGGGCACACCCCGCATGCCGGGCGACGGGAATGGCAGACCCGGCGCCCGTGAAAGATCACTCGGTGGGACAGCATCGTCCAATCACGCTTGGGCACCAGGTCGGCGATCGCCTGCTCGACCTTCACCGGATCCTCGTGCTCGGTCCATCCCCAGCGCCGCACCAGCCGTCCGACGTGGGTGTCCACGGCGATACCGGGCACTCCGAAAGCGTTGCCCAGGATCACGTTGGCGGTCTTGCGCCCGATTCCCGGAAGCGTGACCAGGTCAGCCAGGCGGTTGGGCAGCTCGCCGTCGAAGCGCTCCACCAGCGCGGCGCCGAGCCCGATCAGCGATGTCGTCTTGTTCCGGTAGAACCCGGTGGGCCGGATCAGCGCCTCCAGTTCGTCCCGATCGGCAGCCGCGTAGTCGGCGGCGCTGTGATAACGGCGGAACAACTTTGGCGTGGTCTCGTTGACCCGTTTGTCAGTGCATTGCGCAGAGAGGATGGTGGCGACCGCCAGCTGAAGCGGCGTGCAGAAGTCCAGCTCGCAGTGCGCGTCCGGGTAGGCGGTGGCCAGTACCCGGTTCATTCGGCGGGCTCGCCGAACCAGTGCAAGACGGCTCTCTCCATCGATGGACCGACGGGATCGGGCTGGCACCCCCACAGCCTACGGAGGTGGCACGGACCCGATCGCACGGGCCGGACAGCGTGACAGGGGGTGCTGGAGGCGACACGCCGGGAAGTCCACCCCACGCCCAACCCGTTGGAGTGATGCGGCAGGATCACCCGCACCATGACCGTCTGGTTCGTTGCCGCCATCCCGCCGCTGATCATGTTCTTTGCGCTCGCAATGGAGCGCCTGGAGACCCGCCTGCGCCACGTTGCTATGCAGGAGAACGTCGCTGTGCAGGAAAAAGAGGTCGAGGAGTTCCTGCAGACCGCCAGGGCTGACGAGGTACGAGCGCTGTTCCGGAGCGGGATCGGCCGTGCCTTGGATCTGTTCCAGCGGCGCCGGCTACGCCGCGTCGCCCTTATCAGGTCACGTCGTCCTCGGCAACGGTCTTAGAATCCACCTCAGTGATCGGCGGCGCCCGTAGGTCTCCTGACGGAGGGGCCGGTTCCGCCGGGGGGCAACTGGAGGACCGCGGTGAACGACCCTTTGATCAGGGCCGGCATTTTTCAGGGTGTCGATCCCTCGGCGGTTCAGGCGCTCAGCGCCACACTGGAGCCGGTCAGCTTCCCTCGCGCCCACGTCATCTTTGCCGAAGGTGAACCGGGCGACCGCCTGTACATCGTGCTTTCGGGCAAAGTCAAGATCGGACGCAAGTCGGCCGACGGCCGGGAGAACCTGCTTGCGGTGTTCGGGCCTTCGGACATGTTCGGGGAGCTGTCGATCTTCGACCCGGGACCGCGGACCTCGACGGCGACCACGGTGACCGAGGTTAGCGCAGTCAGCATGGACCGCGCTGCGTTGCGGGACTGGATCAATAAGCGGCCGGAGATCGCCGAACAGCTGCTGCGAGTGATAGCGCGGCGGCTGCGTCGGACCAATAACATGCTCGCCGACCTGATCTTCACCGACGTGCCGGGACGGGTTGCCAAGGCCCTGCTTCAGCTCGCGCAGCGCTTCGGCATCCAGGAGGCCGGCATGCTCAGAGTGACCCACGACCTCACCCAGGAGGAGATCGCCCAGCTGGTGGGCGCATCCCGCGAGACGGTAAACAAGGCACTCGCCGATTTCGCCCACCGGGATTGGTTGCGTCTGGAAGGCAAAAGCGTGCTCATCCTGGAACCCGAGCGGCTGGCCCGTCGAGCCCGTTGAACGCCGAAGCGGTTCAGGACACCTCGAGGATCAGCTCGACCTCGACCGGAGCGTCCAGCGGCAACTCAGCGGCCCCCACCGCGGACCGGGCATGGGTCCCCGCCGCGCCGAACACCTCACCGAGCAGCTCGGAGGCGCCGTCGACCACGGCAGGCTGCGCGGTGAAGCCGGGCGCTGACGCCACGAACCCGACCAGCTTCACCACCCGGACCACCGCGTCCAGCCCGACCAGGTCGTCCACCGCGGCCAGCGCGTTGAGCACGCAGGTGCGGGCCAGCTGCTTACCGCGCTCGGTGTCGATCTCGGCACCGAGCTTGCCGGTGGCCACCAGCGCGCCATCGACCAGCGGGATCTGCCCGGCGGTGAACACCAGCGAACCACTGCGCACTGCCGGCAGGTACACCCCGGCTGGGGAGGGCAGCGGCGGCAATGCCAACCCGAGTTCGTTCAGCCGGTGTGACCAGCTCACTTCGGGCGTTTGAGGTACGCCACCAGCTGCTCGCCGGTCGGGCCGGGCATCACAGTGACCAGCTCCCAGCCGTCGGCGCCCCATTGGTCGAGGATCTGCTTGGTGGCGTGCGTCAACAGCGGCACAGTCGCGTACTCCCAATTGGTCATGGGGACGCACGCTAACGAATGCCGCTGCGCGGCTCGTGAGTGGCATTCCGTGCTGGAACACTGTTACTCACCCAGGAGCCGCGAGCATAGGCTCGCGGCATGTGGCCAGAGGAGCTGGCGCGGGCCCGCCTGCACGTCGTCACCGGCAAGGGCGGGACCGGCAAGACGACGGTGGCGGCTGCGCTGGCAGTGGCGTTGGCTACCGGAGGTAAGCAAACGCTGCTGGTAGAAGTCGAGGGGCGGCAGGGCATCGCGCACCTTTTCGACACACCCCCGCTGCCTTATCAGGAGCGGCGCATCGCCGTCGCCCCCGGCAGCGGTGAGGTGCGGGCGTTGGCAGTCGATGCCGATGAGGCCCTCCTGGAGTACTTCGCGATGTTCTACAACTTGGGTTTCGCAGGCCGGACACTGCGCCGGATGGGCGCCATCGAATTCGCCACGACGCTGGCACCGGGGCTGCGAGATGTGCTGCTCACCGGCAAGGTCAAGGAGGCGACCACACGAGCGAACAAGGGCATCCATATCTACGATGCGGTGGTACTGGATGCCCCGCCGACCGGGCGGGTAGTGAAGTTTCTCGACGTCACCAGGGCGATGGCCGACCTGGCGAAGACGGGCCCGATCCACAACCAGAGCGAAGGGGTGGTGCGGCTACTGCACTCGGCGGACACCGCAGTTCACGTGGTCACCCTGCTCGAGGACCTACCGGTAGCCGAGACCTTGGAGACCGTGGCAGAGCTGGATTTGGCGGACCTGCGCCCTGGTGCCGTGCTGGTCAACCGGGCCCGGCCACCCCGACTGCCCGATCGTTCGGTGAATGCCGCAGCCAACGGCCGGGTCGACGCCGACCGGGTCCGTGCCGGGTTGCTCGCCGCCGGCCTGGATCTGGAGCCGGCAGTGCTCGACGGCCTGGTTGCCGAGACCGTGGAGCACGCGGTTCGAGTGGAAGCCGAGCAGCAGGCTCGCGCCAAGCTTGCCGATGCCGGCATGCCGCTGATCGAGTTGCCGGAACTCATCGAGGCCGGAGTGGACGGGGTCGACCTCGGGGGTGTCTACGAGCTGGCCGACGTGTTGCGTGCGCAGGGAGTGCGATGACGCCACCACCGCTGGACATCGACGCGCTGCTCGACAACCGTTCCACCCGCGTGGTGGTGTGCTGTGGCGCAGGTGGGGTGGGCAAGACGACGACGGCCGCGGCGCTCGCACTGCGGGCAGCCGAGCGAGGGCGGTCGGTAGTGGTACTCACCATCGACCCCGCGCGACGGCTGGCGCAGTCACTCGGACTGCGGGAGCTGACCAACAATCCCCGCCGGGTGGCACGGACCGAGGAGATCGAGGCGGCAGGCGGGCAGCTGCACGCGATGATGCTGGACATGCGACGCACCTTCGATGAGATGGTGCAGGCACATGCCAGCCCCGAGCGGGCAGTCCAGATCATCGCCAACCCCTTCTACCAGACCATTTCCTCGTCGTTCTCCGGCACGCAGGAGTACATGGCGATGGAAAAGCTGGGGCAGCTGGTGGCGGCCGGTACCTGGGACCTCGTCGTGGTCGATACCCCACCCTCGCGCTCGGCGCTGGACTTTCTGGACGCTCCCCAGCGCCTCTCGTCGTTCCTGGACGGGCGGATGATCCGGCTGCTGTCCGGACCGGTGCGGGCCGGTGGGCGCGGCGTACGCCGGCTGGTGGGCGCCGGATTCGGACTGTTCGCCAGGGCGGTGTCGGTGATTCTCGGCGGGCAGCTGCTGGCCGACGCCTCGGCGTTCGTGCAAGCCTTCGACACCATGTTCGGCGGGTTCCGGGAACGCGCCGACGCCACATACAAACTGCTCCGCGCGCCCGGAACCGCGTTCGTGGTGATCGCTACACCGGAGACCGACGCGGTACGCGAGGCGGTCTACTTCGTCGACCGGTTGGCCACCGAATCGATGCCGCTGGCCGGGCTGGTACTCAACCGAACCCATCCGGTGCTCGCCGACCTCCCGGCGGCCCGGGCCGAGACGGTGGCCGAGGCGCTGGAACGGACAGGGAAGGCACCACTGGCCGCGGCGGTGCTGCGGCTGCACGCCGACCGGGTGACCCTCGCTGGGCGGGAACGTCGGTTGCTGGCCCGGTTCCGGCGGGCCCATCCGGCGGTGGCGGTGGCCACCGCGCCTGCGCTGGCTGCCGACGTTCACGACCT
>DASQVB010000181.1:0-26514 GCA_035640975.1 Pseudonocardiaceae bacterium | reverse complement strand
TACCACTTCGCGCAGCGTCCTGCCCACCCGCGCGGCATACCCGCGGGTTGGCGGGCAGGAGATCGCGTCCTGGCGCCGGGTCTGGGAGGCCACCCGACCACCCGCTGATGACGGTCCCCGCCAAGTCTGGACGGATTGAGTACGCGTTACGGGGGCGGCTGGTCAGCCGGGGACCGCAGCGTGCGTGGGTTCTCGACCGGCAGGTCGAGGCGCAGTTCGCCGGCCCGCTCGAAGTCGAACACCACGGGGTAACGCAGCCCGGCGCTGACCGGGCTGCGCAGTCCGACCAGCACGATCCGGACCGCATCGGTACCGGGCAGCGTGGCCGACGCAAGGGGACCCTGGTAGCCCGCAGTGAGGATCTGATGGCCGGCCATCCTGGCGTCTCCGATGATGACGCCGAGGCGGGCGATCGGACTGCTGACGCGGACCAGCCGGTCAGGGCGGTCGCCCTCGTTGATGATGGTGAGTTGCAGCGCAGTGTCCTCACCAGGCTGGTACACGGTGTCCCCCGCGACGGGCCGGTCGAAGATGAATGCCGCGTCGCGCATGACGATATCGCCGACCCGCCCACCGACTCCCAGCGTCGCCGTGGTCTGTACATTGCCCCCGCCGCATCCGGCGAGGACGGCCACCAGCACGAGCGCAGTCGCCCACAACGCTGCGAAAGAGCGAAATGATGGTGATCGGATGCGGTGATAACCCACGATGGCGCCTTTCTCGTCGGTGTCGACCGTCCGGGCGCAACGTTATGACGTGCTCGCGAGACCGATGTCGCGCAGGAGGCGCAACGTGCCTTGGCTGAGATCGATCCGGCGACAACAGTCCGGTAACCGGAAGCCGGCTGAGGCCCCCGGGACCAGCCGCACCGGAATCAGCCCACGTCGCCGCCCTTGGGCAGGGATTCGTAGATCTCCTTGCATGCCGGACACACCGGGGAACCGGGCTTGGCCGAGCGGGTCACTGGGAAAACCTCTCCACACAGTGCCACCACGTGGGTGCCCATCACGGCGCTTTCGGTGATCTTGGCCTTCCGCACGTAGTGGAACATCTTGGGAGTGTCGTCGCTGCTGGTGTCGGTGCCTTCAGGACGAGTGTCGACATCAGGCAACGTCTGGGTAGCCATACTCACACCTCCAGGCTCGCACAGCGATTAAAGATCCAGGTGGCAGCTGGTAACGCTGCTCAACGGTTCACCCGTCGATGATGGTGTGGTCGCGGCTCTCCAACTCCCGCCCCGGCGGGGCATGTCGCAGCCTGTTGACCTTCTCGACCTTGCGCGGAGCGCGGTCGTTGGCGATGAGCACCGCCATCCAGGGCAGCGGTACCGAAAGCAGCACGAAGGTCAGCGCCAGCCACCAGGTTTGGTAGAACACACCCGCCAGAACCAGGCAGGGGATGCGGGCCGACATCAGGATCGCGTACTTGCGCCGCCGCGCTGCGTACTGCTCGGCGTAGGACGGTTCCGCCGCGGTGATGAGTACCGCAGCGTCATCCGACCGGTGGACATGCCCGTACGAATCGCGCACACCACCACCTCCAGCTTCGATCTTAACTACTTCTTGCCCTTGGCGGCCTTCATCTCCTGCTTGTATTCCCGAACTTTGGCCAGCGAAGCGGCGTCGGTCACGTCGGCGACCGACCGGTAGACACCGTCCTCGCCGTAAGGGCCTGCCACCTCCCGCCAGCCCTGCGGCTGCACGCCCCGTTGCTTGCCGAGAAGCGCCACAAAGATCTGCGCCTTCTGAATCGCATAGCCGGGCAATGCCATCAGCCGCTCGAGGAGCTCGTGCGCGTCGGTGACATCTCGCCACAGGCCGGTGGCGTCGCCGCCATAGCGCTCAACCAGTACCTGGCACAGGTGCTGCACGCGCCCAGCCATCGCCTTGGGGTAGCGGTGCAACGCCGGCTGCTTCGCGAACAGTTCTGCCAGCGCATCCGGCTCGTAGTCGGCCAGCTCGTGCACATCGAGATCGTGACCCAGCCGCTGGGCCAACTCGTACGGCGCCGCGAAAGCCCGTTCCATCGGCACCTGTTGATCAAGAAGCATCGCCAGGAGTAACGCCAGCGGGTCCCGGTCCAGCAACGCGTCCGCCGGTGCGTCCTGACTCAACATCAAGCTCACCGGTGACCTCCTCAGCAGTACGGGTGCTCATAGGCTACTGCTAAGAGAGACCGGCCCGGGTTGCAGTCAGCTATCGAGGCCAACCAGACCCATCACTTCGGTGCGCCAGTCCTGGTATGCCGTGGCCGCACCGGCCCGTTCCTGGGGGTCCGGCGTGGTCTGCTCGTCGTCGCCACCCAGCGCGTACCGTACGATCTGCTGGTCGCTGCGCTGGCTGCTGACCACCTTGACCTCCACCTCCCTGCTGGCAAGCTCGGCTCGGGTCGCGTGCGCCAGCAGGTGCAGCAGCGCCAACCGTGAGCGCTGATCGTCGGGCAGTGACCCCTCGTCGGGAGCGTTGCCGGACACCAGCACCACGGTGGCGCCGCGGTTGAGAACGGGAAGCACTCGCTCGACCGCGCGGAAACGAGCCATCAGGCCAGCGGACAGGAACGAGCCGACGCGCGCGACCGCGGTGTCGCCCTCAGGATGGATGGTGATCGGGAGCTGGATGTAAAAATCAAGCCCTTCGGTACTTGTGCGACCCGGCAACTCGGCGGGATCGGTGATGACAACAGGGTCCGCGCCCGCGTCCTTGAGCAGGGCACAAAGCCGTTGTGCCCGGTCGGCAGACCCACTCAACAGCCCGGTGGACGTCATCGCCGTTCCTCCAGCGCCTGGTGCACGGATCCGGCGCGCCACCGGTTCGGTGATCGCCGTTACCGTAGTCATCGTAGGAGCCGGTGCTAGCCCCTGACGAGGACGCCGCGGCTTTTGTGCAGGCGGTCCCCCGAACGGCCGCTGGATGTCACACGCGAATGATCCGCTCTACCTCGCAGCGGTATCCGCATCCTTGGCCGAGCTGAGCGCTTATCCCATCGGGCGCGGATGACGACGCTGGCCGTCGGCAGCATCCTGCAGGTCCTTGGCGGCGTACTCCGCGTCCTTGGCGGCGTCCTGGGCGGCGTAAGCGGCCTTCGTGGCGGCCGACGTGGTGGCGGCCAGCAAGCTCTTGGTGAACTCCCGCTGGGTAAGGAGCATCTGCTCGGCGAAGTCGTACATCCCGTCCACGGCCTCCACAGCACCGCGTAACCCGGTGTCCGATACCGGCAGGAACCTCTGGAAAGTATCCGCCCAGATCTGCATTGCGTGGGTGATGGCGTCCTGGCCGCGACGTGTGGCATCGGTCATGGTCTCTTGCGACATGGTCATCGTCCTCCCTTTCCTGCTCATTGGGTACGATCACCAAAGTAAGCAGGGTCGATAAGTATGTCAAGCACGCCGGTAAAGGCTTGAACCGTCGCTACCGAGTCCCACCCTCGATGAAGCTGCGGTACACCCCGAGCAGGGCGGTGCGCTGGGCCTCGGTGAGCCGCGGGTCGCGGCGGATGCTGTCCTCTGTGCCAACCGGCTGATCGGTGGGGACGTCGTCAGCCACGGCTTGGGCCCACCCCGCCTTCGCCAGCAGCTGTTCGGTGGTCAGTCCGAGCGCGTCCGCGATGGACCGCAACACCGTCAGCGACGGTTGATGCAGGCCCCGTTCGACCTGGCTGAGGTAGGCGTTGGAGATCCGGGTCAAGGCTGCCATCTCACGCAGCGACAGGTCGGCCAGCTGGCGCTGGGCGCGGATGAACGCGCCCAGCGCCCCGAGCTGGGCCTGCCAGGGACCGGGCACCGGGTCGTCGTCACTCGCACTTGCCATGACTCATATAATCCCGCTGTCCCAGTACCGCAGGATGCAGGCTCTCACGTCTGGCACACGTAACTGCCCGGGGCATCCTCCAGCGGTGGGTGCATTGCGCTACCCATCGGAGGCGGAACGCGCTGCCGCCCGGCATGCCGAGCAATCCACGGTGCCCAATCCTCCCACCAGGACAACGCGACCTCGGTGGCTTGCCCGCGCCACACCTCCGGGTCCTCGGGCAGCGTATCGGCCGTGCCGACCCAGTGCCTGGACTTCGGATTCGGCGGGTTGACCACGCCAGCGATATGTCCGGAGTTGGACAGCATGAACCGCACAGTGCCCCCAGGTAGCCGGGCACTCTCGTAGACCGCTCTCCACGGTGCGATGTGGTCCCGTTCGGCGGATACGAAGTAGCTGTCCTGGCTGACCGTGGCGAGGTCCAGCCGCTCCCCGGCCAGCTCAAGCTCACCTTTCGCCAGCCGGTTCTCCAGGTACAACGACCGCAGGTACTCGGTCTGCATGGTCGCGGGCATCCGGGTGGAATCGGAATTCCAGCTCAGGATGTCGAATGGCGCCGGTTGCTCCCCCAGCAGCCAGTTGTTGACCACGTAATTCCACACCAGGTCCCGACCTCGCAGCAGGTTGAATGTAGTGGCCATGCTGTCTGCGGGCAGATAGCCCTTGCGCTGCAGGGTGCGGTCCATCCGACGGATGCTGTCCTCATCGGTGAACACCCCGAGCGGCCCAGGCGCGGCGAAGTCGAGCAGGGTGTTCATCACGGTCAGCGACCGGATCCGCTCGGGTTGTGCCTGGCGGGCGAGCCAAGCGGCAGTGGCCATGGCCATGGTGCCACCCAGACACAACCCGGCCACGTTGGTCTGCTGGGTACCGGTGATCTCTTCGACCACCTCCAGCGCGGCCAGCGTTCCTTCCCGGAGGTAGTCGCTCATGGTGAGCGCGGCCAGGGACTCGTCCGGGTTCCGATAGCTGATCATGAAGCAGGTGTGCCCGTGCTGTACGGCCCACTCCACCAAGCTCTTTCCGGGAGCGAGGTCCATGATGTAGTACTTGTTGATCCATGGTGGGCTGAAAAGCAGTGGAACGGCGTGCACCTTCTCGGTCTGCGGCTCATACTGGATCAGCTCGATCAACCGGTTGCGGAACACGACCTTGCCTGGTGTGGCCGCAAGCTCGTGGCCGGGCCGGAACTGCCCGGGGGTGACCTGGCGGGGCATGCCCTTATTGGTCGCCACGTCTCGTGCCAGATTGCGGGCCCCGCGCACCAGGCTGAGGCCTCCGGTGTCGAATGCCTTCTTCAACGCCGCCGGGTTGGTCAGCAACCAGTTGGTGGGTGCCATGGCGTCGAGCAGCTGTCGCAGCGCGAAATCGGCCTTACGCCGGGTGGTGTCATCCAGGTCGGTGGCGCTGTCCAGCAGCTCCAGCAGCATGCCCTCCAGCAACGCATGCTGCTGGCGCACCAGGTAGAACAGCGCGTTGCTGGTCCAGGCCGGGTCGGCATACCGCGGGTCCTTGCCCGGCTCAACCGGCCCTTCGCGGTCCACACCCACGCTGCGCAACGCGGCGGACATGGCTGCTTGGGTGCCGCGCATGCCGTACTCCAGCATCGGCCACACGGACAGAGCCGGGTGTTGGGCGACCGACATCGCAAACCTGCTCAGCGCAAGCCCCAGCCCGGCGGGGTCCAGCTCAGCCATCGTGGCGTCGATGCCGAGCAGCGACCGGATCGATGAGGCCATCTCGGCGGCGTCTTGGCGTACCCCCTGCCAAGGGTCAGCGCTCGAGCCGTTCGGCGAGGATGTCCTCGGCGGTGCTTCCTGCTGTCGCGGAGTTCGGCGCTGTCCCTGCTGCGCGGCCGACGGGGTCACGTACAACCACCTCCTACTCGGCTCCGGAGTCCCCGCACGAGGGTCCCGACGGAGTGGATGCGGCGCAAGTGGATCTCACCAGGTTGCTCTGGCAGGATCCATGGCCGTGTCTCCCCTGCTCAGCATAGTTATTGTCGCGGCCTCGGCGTGGTGAGAACTGTCATGAGAGCGGTGGTGAGCCGGGTCACGCAGGCAGCGGTGCTCGTCGATGACGAGGTGGTCGGGGAGCTGGACCGGCCGGGGCTGCTGGTACTGCTGGGAGTCACCCACGACGACGGACCGGCACAAGCCCAGACGATGGCCCGCAAGCTGCATGAACTGCGGATCCTGCGCGACGACCGCTCGATCGCCGACACCGACGCTGGTGTGCTGGTGGTCAGCCAGTTCACCCTGTACGGGACGACGCGCAAGGGCCGGCGGCCCTCATTCACCGCGGCCGCCCGGCCGGAGCAGGCCCAACCGTTGGTTGAGGAGGTCGTCGCCCGGCTGCGAGCCCGCGGCGCCACGGTGGCCACCGGCCGCTTCGGGGCCATGATGCTCATCCGCAGCGTGGCCGACGGCCCGTTCACCGTCCTCCTCGACGTGTGACGCCCTTCAAGAGCTACCAACCCGGGCGGCAACAGCCTCAAACAGATGCCAACCTGAGAAGTGTCTGAGGGTGCGCAGAATCCGGCACTTCACCGAGCGCTCGTTCGTCGTGGCAGGTGAAGGCTCGGGAACGGAATCCGGGCTCCCGACGTTGTACCAGTCGCCGCTGCGGGTACCCGCTGGCCGGGCTCGTGCAGCGCCGCGCCGACTCGGGAGCGCACCGGGGCCCGGCACGAGGATCCGTCGCAGGAAGGAAGCTGATGACCGCCGCGCAGATCACCATGGAACGCGACGCCGGCACCGAGGCAGATCTGGATGCGCAGAGCCCAGCAGCCGATCTAGTCCGAGTTTACCTCAACGGTATCGGACGCACGGCACTGCTCAGCGCCCAGCAGGAGGTCGAGCTCGCCAAGCGCATCGAAGCAGGCGTGTTCGCCCGTCACGTGCTTGACACCGCGACGCGGCTGTCATCCACCCGCCGGGCCGACCTGACGCGACTGGTGCACGACGGCCACAAGGCTAAGGACCACCTGCTGGAGGCCAATCTGCGGCTAGTGGTGTCGCTGGCCAAGCGCTATACCGGCCGCGGAATGCCGTTGCTGGACCTGATTCAGGAGGGGAATCTCGGCCTGATCCGCGCCGTGGAGAAGTTCGATTACACCAAGGGCTTCAAGTTCTCCACCTATGCCACCTGGTGGATCCGGCAGGCCATCACCCGTGGCATGGCCGACCAGGGACGCACTATCCGACTTCCGGTGCACCTTGTGGAGCAGGTGAACAAGCTGGCCAGAATTAAGCGGGATCTGCACCAGCAGCTGGGTCGGGAGGCCACTCACCAGGAGCTGGCCGACGAATCCGGTATCGCGGTGGAGAAAGTCGCCGACCTGCTTGAACACTCGCGTGACCCGGTAAGCTTGGACATGCCGGTCGGTGCCGAGGAGGAGGCCCCGCTGGGTGACTTCATTGAAGACGCCGAGGCAGCTGACGCCGAGTCCGCGGTGATCTCTGGGTTGCTGCAGGACGACCTGCGCCGGGTACTGGCCACTTTGGAGGACCGGGAGCAGAAGGTCATTCGGCTGCGCTACGGCCTTGACGACGGTCAGCCGCGCACGCTGGACCAGATCGGAAAGCGCTTCGGGCTCTCCCGCGAGCGGGTGCGTCAGATAGAACGTGAAGTCATGGCGAAGTTACGCCACGGGGATCGTGCGGAGCGGCTGCGGGCCTACGCCAGCTGATCCTTCTCTGTTCAGCGCGTAACCGCTCGAATGGCGGCATTGACGGCGCCGGCCGCGACCGGCACTGTCAGCGGAAACGTGACTAGAATGTGATGTAGACCACGCGACTTGGCCGGTCAACCCGTCAGGCTGTCGCGCGCCCCGGAAGGTCGGGCTCGTCGGGGGCCCGGCCTTCCGACCAAACGTTAGCGACGGGATGGCGGCGCTGCAGGTTGCCACAGCGACCAGAGAGCCTTCATCCCCCCGAAGGCGAGGTGTCCGGCGGTCAGCCGCGATCAGTGCGATCACGTACCAGGCAAGCTCCTCCCCTGCGTCTGCTGCCGGAAATGCCCAGCGCGATCACCCGTGGCGGAGACTAATGCCGTTGCGGGTCATTCGTAGGGTTGTCGGGATCTAGGCCATGCAGCGGGAAGACCGCACGCCGTGTCTCCAGGATTGCCTGATCCACACCGGTGTCTGCAGTTCCGTCCCAGGGCGTCCAATGGGGCTCGACACCGTCGGTCATCGAATTCGGCAACGGCACGCCGCGCGCCACGGTGGCGGCATGGGCGATCCAAGTGTCCGGCACCGCGGTGTTCCGGTCCACCTCGCAGTCGAGCAGGGTGGCCAGCAGATGTGTCCACGAACGCGGCACCACTCGAAACAGGGAATAGCCACCCCCGCCAAGAGCCAGCCAGCGCCCGCCAGCCGTCGCGTCAGCGAGGTCGGCCAACGCGCGGTGGGCGGCCTGCTGGCCGTCCACCGACAACGCGAGGTCGGCGAGGGGGTCCTCCGCGTGCGTGTCCGCGCCGTGCTGGGTCACCAACACGGCGGGTTCAAATGCTTGCAGCAGGGCGGGCACTACCGCGTGGAAGGCCCGCAACCATTCGGCGTCCCTCGTGCCGGGTGGAAGCGGCACATTGACTGCCGAGCCTTCAGCGCCGGCAGCCCCGATGTCGGCGGAGTTTCCGGTGCCCGGCCACAGCGTGGCCGGGTGCTGGTGCAGCGAGATGGTGAGCACTCGAGGATCGTCGACGAAGGCCTCTTGCACGCCGTCGCCGTGATGCACGTCGATATCGACATAGGCCACCCGGGACATCCCACCGTCGAGCAGTCGACGAATCGCCAGTGCGCAGTCGTTGTAGATACAAAAACCCGAGGCGTAGTCGCGCATCGCGTGGTGCAGCCCGCCGGCGATATTCGCCACCCGCGCAGCGCGGCCGGCGAGGATTTCATCAGCCGCGAGCAGCGATCCACCGGCGACCAGTGCTGACGCCTCGTGCATGCGGCGAAATACCGGATTGTCAGAGGTACCCAGGCCGTGCCCGACGTATCCGCGCGGGGCGCTCTTGACCGCGGCGAGGTAGCCATCAGAGTGCACCATCTGCAGCTCTTCGTCAGTGGCCTGCACCGGTGCCAGCAGTGAAACGCCGTCCAGTACACCCAGCGAGCGGGCCAGCCGGATGGTGAGATCCAGCCGGATGGGATTCAGCGGGTGGCGCCCACCGAGGTCGTAGCCGAGGAAGGCCTCGTCCCAGACGACAGCCGCGCGAGCAGCGCTCATGGCTACCGACGTTACCGGCCGGAGCGGCGACGCCGCGGGTGACACTGCTACCCGGGATTCGGGCCGGTGGCCACTGGGCGGTCACGGTCGGTGCACCACTGCGACCACGACCCGACGTAGAGCCCCGCCGGGTGCTCAGGCGAGGTGATTCCGGCGAGTTCCAGTCCCAGCACCAGCGCGCACGCGTTGACCCCTGAACCGCAATAGGCGCCGATCTCCGCGCCGGCCGCGCCCCACCGCTGCGCGAGTTCCCGCAGCCGACACGGCATGAGCCATCGCCCCTGCGCATCGGTCAGCTCGCTGAACGGCGCATTCACGGCACCGGGTACGTGTCCTGCCCGGGGGTCCACCGGCTCGCTTTCCCCGCAGTAGCGGGGCGCCGCGCGCGCGTCGAGCAACACGCCATTGCGAGCCAACGCCGCCGCCTGGGCTGCGTCGAGCACTGGCATCGCTCCGGGCCGCACCGTGATCGTGCCCACGCGGAGCTCGGGCACGTCGATGGTCACCGGTAGCCCAGCCGCACGCCACGCCGCTATCCCCCCGTCGAGCACCGCGACCGCAGAGTGCCCCGCCCAGCGCAGCAGCCACCACAACCGCGCCGCCACCGAACCGTCCGCCGCGTCGTAGGCGACCACCGGCGCGGTCGTGCGGATACCTGCGGCGCGCAGAGTGGCTTGCAACGCTGCCGGATCCGGAAGGGGATGCCGTCCCTGCGGGCCCGCCGGACCAGCCAGCTCGGTGTCGAGGTCGAGGAAGACCGCGCCGGGCAGGTGCCCGGCCTGGTAGTCGGCGCAACCGGGTGCCCCGGTAAGTGACCACCGCACGTCCACCAGGATGGGCGGCTCAAGACCGGCCAGGAGGGCAGCCAGCTGACAGGGTGTGATCAACGGATGCATATCACCCATCTTTCCGGTCACTGCCAGCGAATACTCCGCAGCGTCCCCGGTGGACCACTATCATGGCACCAAGTAAAAGGAGACTGGTGTGAACGATCTCATTGACACCACCGAGATGTACCTGCGCACCATCTTCGAGCTAGAGGAGGAAGGTGTCGTCCCGCTGCGGGCACGGATCGCCGAACGCCTAGGACAAAGCGGTCCGACCGTCAGCCAGACAGTAGCTCGAATGGAGCGTGACGGCCTGCTGACTGTGGCCGACGACCGGCACCTCGAGCTGACCATGGAGGGCCGCAATCGGGCCACATCGGTAATGCGTAAGCACCGGTTAGCCGAGCGTCTGCTGGTGGACGTGATTGGGCTGGAGTGGGAGCAGGTACACAACGAGGCCTGCCGCTGGGAACACGTGATGAGCGAGGCTGTCGAGCGCAAGCTGGTCGCACTGCTGGGCAACCCGACCACGTCGCCGTACGGCAACCCAATCCCCGGGCTAGACGAGCTCGGAATCGGAGAAGGCGCTTCCCCGATCGAACCCGACCTGGTCCGCCTCGACGAGGTGGCCCGCCGCGGCGGGGGCACGGTGGAGGTGCGACGCATCGCCGAGAATGTGCAGGAGGATCCGGCCCTGATGGCCGATCTACACAAGGTCGACGCGGTGCCCGGCAATGTGGTGCAGGTGGCGGCTTTGGCCCGGGCAGGCCATCCGGTGGTGCTCTCCGGCGCAGGAGCCACGGTCGAGGTGGACAGCGCGCTTGCGCATGCAGTGCTGGCCCGTCGGCGGTGACTGGAGGGCCTGGGCTGTCGGGAGTAACTGCGCCACACCGGATGCGGCTGCTAGTCACCGGGGGGGCGGGATACATCGGGAGTGTCTGCGCCGCCCGGCTGCTGGAGGCCGGACACGAAGTCGTGGTGCTAGATGACCTGTCCACCGGCCACCTGGATGCGGTCCCCGCCGGTTGCCGGTTCGTCGAAGGCGCCGTCGAGGACGCCGGGCCCGTGCTGGCCGAGGGTTTCGACGGCGTACTGCATTTCGCGGCCCGGTCCCTGGTCGGTGAATCGATGGCGCAGCCGCAGCGGTACTGGCTGGGTAATGTGGTTGCCTCGGTGCGGCTGCTCGAGGCGATGCGCGAACACGGAACTCCCCGGCTGGTGTTCTCCTCCACGGCGGCCACCTATGGGGAGCCCGCGTCGGTGCCGATCACCGAGGATGCAGCCACCCTGCCCACCAACCCTTACGGTGCGACGAAGCTTGCAATCGACCATGCGATCGGCTCTTACGCCGCCGCGCACGGCCTCGCCGCCATGAGCTTGCGGTACTTCAACGTCGCCGGTGCCTATGACCGTTACGGCGAACGGCACTCCGTCGAGACCCACCTCATCCCCCTCGTACTGCAGGTTGCCCTCGGTCACCGTGAAAAGATCATGGTGTTCGGGCAGGACTGGCCTACCCCGGACCGCACCTGCATCCGCGACTACATCCACGTGGTAGACCTCGCCGACGCCCATGAACGTGCGCTCGAGCAGGCCGTGCCCGGCGAACATCGCATCTACAACCTCGGCAACGGCACCGGCTTTTCGGTACAGCACGTCATAGACACTTGCCGGCAGGTCACTGGACATCCCATCCCGGCGCAGGCTGCGGCGCGACGACCGGGCGACCCGGCAGTGCTCATCGCCTCCAGCGACCGAGCACGCGAGGAACTGGGCTGGAAACCGGAGCGGGCCGAACTCGCCGCGATCGTAGGCGACGCCTGGAACTTCGCCCGCGCCACCAGCTGACTCAGTCATCACTTGCGCCGCGATCGCCGCTTGCGGTTCCTGCGCGGAGAGCGCCGCAGCGCCGCAGCGGCGTCTGCCGCAACGGTACGCAGCACCTCTGGTGGCAGTCCGCCGTCCAGCGCGGCTCGTAACAGCCCGGACAGTGAGTGCTGCGGGCACGCCTGCAACGCCGCGTCCAACGCGACGCCGGCCAGCGCACCGTCCCCGCGAAAATAAGCGACCATCGCCAGCAGCGCCGCGGGTTCGGCCCGTTCCGGTGCGGGGGTGGCTCGAACAAGGGCCATCCAGAGCCGCTCCGCGGCGACCGCGCCGGGTCCCGAGCACCAGGGGAGGCAAGCATCCCGGATCCGGTGATCGCACAGCGCGGAGGCGACCTCAGTGACAATCTTGTCACTGAGGTCGACGTTTCCCGTGGCCGCCGCTCGATGCAGCTCCCGCAACTGCGCGATCCTCTGGGATACCAATGCTGAGCTCATCGGGTGGTCAGCGTCGGCCGCGTCCAGCAGCACGGACCGGCGTTGCAAAGCTGCGGGATCCTCCCCAGCCAGCAGGGCGACCATCTCCTCCCGGCTACCGAAGGTCACCGCACCCGCTGCGACGGTCGCGGCGGCCAGCGGGCTGGTCCCGGGATCGGAGACGGTGCCGCCGCACAGCGGATCGTCGTAGCAGCGCCATGGGGCGCCGCCGGTGGTCTGCGCCGTCCAGGCCGCGTGTACCAACGGGAGTCCAGCGCTGGTCAGCATGTCGTCGAGGGCATCCACCAACGCGCGGTGCGGAGGCCACTGCTGTTCTTTGGCCCCGTCCGGGGTCAGATCACCTCCGATCACGATCAGTGCCACGCCAGTAGGTCGCTGCCGGGCGATCGGCAGCAGCAGCTGCTCGGCTAACGGCTGGACCTGGGCGTCATCGACCAGATCGGCCCGCAGAGTCAATCCCAGCCTCTTACCGTGCAGTGCCAACAGCACCACGGAGTCACGCGGGTGAAAGCCCAGCAAATGGGGAACGGCGGCGATCAGTTCAGCCGGGTCAGAGAGCCGGATACGACCGGCGGCGGGTGCGCTCATGCCGTCGAACGGTCCTCCGGCATTGCCTACGGCGACAGTCACGGCCTTGCCGGTTGTGGACTGCAGTACGGGTGTGGACTACTACGTCGCCAGGATCGCTGCGGCTGCCGAAATGTCGGTGTGGCGATTATCCTGCCCTGCCGAGCAGCGGCCGGCTCACGGTCCGGCCAGTCGCGGTCGTCGGCAAACGTAGGTCACCGCAGGTGGCACGTTCCACCAGACCGTGCGGGTGCTCAGCACCTCGTCGAACACCTCTCCGAGCAACGCGCGGAACCGCCGAGCTGGGCTCAGCGGCAACGCGTGCACATAAGCGAGCGTCGCGAACGAACCATCGGGACGCAATGTGCGCGCCGTCGCCTCAACGATGGCACGCTGCGCGGCGGCGCTGATCAGTGACCAAGGCAGCCCGCAGAGCACTGCATCGGCGGCCGGAACGTCGTGTTCAGCAAGCAGCCGCTCCAGATCAGCGGCGTCCGCCACCAGAACCTCGACATCAGGGAACTCGACGCGCAGATGCTCAGCCAGCACGGGATCGATTTCAACCGCCACGTGCCGCCCCCGCCCAGCGAGCCGATGCTCGATGGCAGTGGTGACCGAGCCGGTGCCAGGCCCGAGCTCGACCACCACCGGCTCGCCCACCGTGGGCACCACAGCGGCCAGCCGCGCGGCCAAGTGCGAGGAGCTCGGTGCCACGGCGCCCATGGTGACCGGATTGCGTAGTGCGGCGGCAAGGAAGGGGACAAGGTGTCGCGGTACCAGCGGCATGTGGAAAGCCTGCCCGCCCGGGACGGCAAGTGTGAAATCGATCTTGCGGCCACCGCCCCGGGCCTGCCTGCTGAGCCGCTCAGCAGTCTCGGAGCTCCGGTGTCTGGTTGAGCACCTGGTCTCGGGCGGAGACAAACCGTTGATAGGCCTCGCCGGTCACCGCCTCAGGGCGAAACGCCGCCACCCGGTGGCAGTTCTGGAAAGCCAGCTGCACACCGAAGTGGCGCTGCAAGGAGCCCCGAATGGCGTCGCTGGCCAGCGCGCGTAGCAGCTGGCCACGAGCTGCCTCATCCGGCGGCGGAACCGCGTGGTCAGCGAACTCCCAGCCGGTGTTGACCGCGAGGTCGCCGACGACCTGCGAAATTACCTGCCAGGCATAGGGCAGCGAATCCCGTACAACGGTCACAAACGCCGCGTCATCGAGCTCGCCGCGCTGCGCTGCCTCGATCATCGTGGTTGGCACGTCCAGTGACATCGGTCCTCCTCGATCGGTGATTCACGAGCAAACAGCAGGGGAAAAGTCCGGGTCCACCTGCTCGGCGAGGTCCCGACCCGCCGACTGGTTCGCCCAGGCCCTCGCGTTGCGCAGGTGAAAGTGCACGGTGTCACGGTGATATGCGGTCCAGTCCCGCTGTACTCCGTCAAGCTCGGCGAGCACCGCGTCCAGCGCACGTCGTACCTCAGGCTCCACCGCATCGAACGACGGAGCACGGCCCTGTTCAGCGGCCCGCACCCACGCTGACTGCCCCACCGTCGCCAGCAGGGCGGGACCCAGTTCAGCACGCAGCCAAGCGGTGTCGTCCTCGGTGGCCACTTTGTTGCCGACCACTCGCAGCCGCACTCCGTGTCCTTCGACGTGCTGCTGGAGCTGCCGGTACACCCGGATCCCGCGCCGAGTCGGCTCGCTGACCAGGACTACAAGATCAAAGCGGGTGAACAGTCCGGACGCCAACACGTCGGCGCCCGCGGTCATGTCGACGACCACATACTCGCCGGACCCGTCCATCAGATGATTGAGGTACAGCTCCAGTGCGCCGGTCTTGGAGTGGTAGCAGCTCACCCCGATGTCCTCGGGCTCGAACTCCCCAGTGACCATCAGCTGTGCACCACCGATGGCGCGGGCAAAGCGGCGGTGCAGCTCCTCGTCGGGGTCCAAACGGAGCATCCGGGAACCTCGGCCGGGTGGTGTTGTCTTGATCATCGAATCAGCCGACGTGATCCGAGGGTTGCTGCCGCGCAGGTGCTCCTTGATCCAGGGCAGCTGCCCGCCCAACGGTGGGACCGGCTCATTATCCAAGCCCAGCGCCTCACCGAGGTGTTGGTTGATGTCGGCGTCAACGGCCAGCACGGGCCGGCCGAACTCGGCAAGGTAACGGGTGAACAGGGCCGACAACGTGGTCTTACCGCTGCCACCCTTGCCGACGAAGGCAATGCGCACAGTGCTCCGATCTCCTTCCAACGTGGTTGACCAGATCGTAAACGATAGTCGTTACCACTAAAGGGTGGCACGGTATGTCTCCTCGCCGTAGCACGGAGTGCACAGCGGTGCACCGTCGAGGAGGGGATTGATTCGACGCTGTGGCGCGTTGTAGTGGCTGCACGGCCTGCGCGAAGGGCCGACCGAGACGAAGCGAGGTGGCAGCACGTGACCGCCGACCTGTACCGAATCGACGCGGAGCCATCGGCTCCGACGGGCACGGTACTGGTACACGCCCTGACCGGATTCGTCGACGCCGGTCAAGCCGGGCAGGTAGCAGTCGCCCATCTGCTGGCGAATCTGGAGCACCGCGTCCTCGCCACATTCGACGTCGACCAGCTGCTGGACTACCGCACTCGCCGACCGACGATGACCTTCGACGGGGACCGTTGGGAGAGCTATGAGCGTCCGGAGTTGGTACTGCATGAGATGCAGGACAGCACAGGCGCCCCGTTCTTGCTGCTTGCTGGCCCGGAGCCGGACCTACAGTGGGATCGGTTCACCGATGCGGTCCGCGAGCTGGTCGAGCGCTTCGGTGTAGGCCTGACCGTTGGCCTGGGTGCAGTGCCAATGGCCGTCCCGCACACTCGGCCAGTGACGGTCACTGCGCACGCCACGCGCCGTGACTTGATCTCCGAATACCAACCGTGGTTTGGTGCCATGGAGATCCCTGGCCACGCCGGTGCGCTGATGGAGTTGAAGCTGGGCCAGGCCGGGCACGACGCGATGGGCTTCGTCGTGCACGTGCCGCACTACCTGGCCCGCATCGAATACCCAGAGTCCGCCCGCGGGCTGTTGGAGCATCTGGCCCGCAGCAGCGGGCTGAACCTGCCGGTGGAGGCGCTACGCCCAGCGGCACTGCGGGTTCTGGCCGAAGTGGACAAACAGGTCGCCGAATCCCAGGAAAGCATGTCGGTAGTAGCCGGCCTGGAGGCGCGGTTTGACGCCATCATCGGTAAGTCTGATCAACGCCCGCTGCTGTCCAGCGATGCCGGATCCTTGCCCACTGGCGACGAGATCGCTGCGGAACTCGAACAGTTCCTCGCCGAACAAGACGGTGGCAGCGCCGAGAGCTAATCCGACCACACCCTGGCCACTTCCGCGGTGGCCGACGTCGCCTGGGTGCGCCCAGCCTGCGCGGCGGGCGCCCGACGGGCCAGATCCAACACGTTGCGGCCGATCGCACGTCGTGCGTCGACGTCCGGTGTGACGAGCGTGACCCGTGCCCGCTTGCGCAACGCGGCTACGTGCGCAGCTGCGCCAGTTGCCGGCCGGAAACCGCGCGTGACTGGTGCGAGCACCACAACCCGGTCGTATCCTGCCGCCAGATCGGCATTGGTCGCCGAGCGCACACCGCCATCGATCCAGCGCCGCCCCCCGATGGTGGTCGGTGGCCACACCCCCGGCACGGAGCAGCTGGCCGCAACGGCATCGACCAAACTCACTGCAGTGTCCCCCACCTGGCTGCCCTGACCGA
The DNA here is from genome assembly GCA_035640975.1 of Pseudonocardiaceae bacterium. GTDB lineage: Bacteria > Actinomycetota > Actinomycetes > Mycobacteriales > Pseudonocardiaceae. Next base: position 10,016 of record DASQVB010000181.1, on the reverse strand, counting down.
AGGCAGCGAACTCGCCTGATTCGGCATCGACGGCTGTGACCAGCAAGGTCTGGGCTGGCCAGGTACGTGCTTTCAGCCGAGACGCGATGACCCCACGGCGTTCGGCTTCCGGAACCGTCGCGGTCGCCAGCGCCATCCTGCCGACTCGTACTCCGACCTGTTGCGAGCCCCGGGAACAGGCGACGGCCCAGCCCCACCGCACCATCGTCCCGATCCCCATTCGGACCGGTGGCTCAAGAGCCGGTGGAACGAGCTGACTGGTGTAAAGCTCCTCGAGATCATTACCCAAGGTGATCAGTGCACCCACCACCGACCCGGCTGACGTACCAACCACGAGATCAGCGTCGCGCAGATCCACCCCATGCTCAGCCAGCCCGGCGAGCATCCCTAACTCCCACGCGATGCCGGTGATCCCACCGCTGCCGAGCACCAGCGCGCGCTCGGACATCCCCGGCCTCCTCCCGCAACACAGCAAGCTGAGTTCAGTATGGGCGCCGGCGACTGTGCAACACCGGCATGTCAAGGCGACTCAGGCAACATTCGTCGCCTTGCCTGCGACCGGTTCAAAGCCCCAGATCTGAGCCGCCGTCTCCGCTGGCCAAGATCGGGGTGGGCAACCGGTTCTTCATCCGGTTCCCGCCCCCACCTGGCGCTCGCTATCAGCTGCAGCCGCTGGTGGAACCGCAACCTTCGCAGACATAGCAGGATCCGGCCGGCCGCATCTTGGTTCCGCAGGTCATGCACAGCGGTGCGTCCGCGGCCTTGCCTAGCTGAAGTTCCAGCAACTCAGTTGAGCTGCCGACGTACACCGGCGCCGGGCGGGCCTGCGCCGACGGGATCGGGACGGTGGAGTCCACCGACGTGCGGAGCGACTCCACGTCGACGCCGCCGTCCACCCCGACGCCGTAGCCAGCGGACACCTGCTCAGTGCGCTCTTGTGCAGTCAGGATGCCCAGTTGGTCACGCTTGTCCTTAGGCAGGTAGTCCAGTGCGATTCGACGGAACAGGTAGTCCACGACGCTGCTGGCCATCCGAACGTCTGGGTCATCGGTCATCCCCGCCGGCTCGAAACGCATGTTCACGAACTTCGAGACGTAAGTCTCCAGCGGCACCCCGTACTGCAGCGCTATGGAGATCGCCATCGAGAAGGCGTCCATCACACCGGCCAGCGTGGAACCTTGCTTGGACATCTTCACAAAGATCTCGCCGAGGCCGTCGTCTGGGTAAGACCCCACCGTGAGATAGCCCTCGGCACCACCGACGGTGAAGGAAACGGTTTCGCTGGGCCGCTTTTTGGGCAGCCGTTTACGTACCGGCCTGGTTTCGGCTGTCACCTTCTCCACCGCGGCGGTCGCGGTCTTGCCGGTGGACAGCGGCTGGCCGACCTTGCAGTTGTCCCGATAAATCGCCAACGCCTTGAGCCCCATCTTCCACGATTGGAGATAGATTTCCTCCACGTCGGCAACGGTGGCCTTCTCCGGCATGTTGACCGTCTTGCTGATAGCTCCGGAGATAAACGGTTGGGTCGCCGCCATCATCCGAACATGCCCCATCGGAGCAATGGCCCTCTCGCCCATCGCGCAATCGAACACTTCATAATGCTCGGTGCGCAGCCCAGGAGCATCGATCACGTGGCCATACTCAGCGATGTACTCGACGATCGCCTCGCTCTGCTCATTCCGATAACCGAGCGCAGCGAGTGCCTTCGGCACCGTCTGGTTGACTATCTGCATAGAGCCACCGCCGACCAGTTTTTTGAACTTCACCAGTGAAAAGTCCGGTTCAATTCCGGTCGTATCACAATCCATCATGAATCCGATGGTTCCAGTAGGCGCTATTACACTGGCCTGAGCATTGCGCCAACCATTCTTTTCACCGATCCGAATGCCGTCCTGCCACGCCTTCGTGGCAGCCTTCTGCACGGTTCGGTCGTTGTGATGATAGGTACGGATCAGATCGTTGGCCGCAGCATGCTTGCGCATCACCCGCTGATGTGGTTCGGCGTTGCGCGCGTAGCCGTCGTAGGGCCCGACGACTCCGGCAAGCTCCGCAGAGCGCTGATACGCCGTGGCGCTCATCAGTGAGGTGATCGCCGCGGCCAGCGCACGGCCACCCTCCGAGTCATATGCGTGCCCGGTGGCCATCAACAACGCTCCAAGATTGGCGTAGCCGATGCCAAGCTGCCGGAACGCCCTGGTGGTGTCTCCAATCGCTTCAGTGGGGAAATCCGCGAAACAGATTGAGATGTCCATCGCTGTAATGACGAACTCCACCGTCCTGGAAAACAGTTCCGCATCGAAGGTGAGGTCCTCGCGGAGGAACTTCATCAGGTTGATCGACGCAAGGTTGCAGCTGGAGTTGTCGAGATGGAGGTACTCTGAACACGGATTGGAAGCGGTGATCCGTCCCGACTCCGGGCAGGTGTGCCACTCGTTGATCGTGTCGTCGTACTGCAGGCCGGGATCGGCACATTCCCAGGCAGCCTGGGTAATATCCCGGAACAGCTTCTTGGCCCTGACGGTCTCGATGACCTCACCGGTCATTCGGCCACGTAACCCGAACTCACCATCAATTTCCACAGCACGCATGAATTCATCAGACACCCGGACCGAGTTGTTCGCGTTCTGATACTGGACCGAGGTGATGTCCTTGCCACCGAGGTCCATGTCATATCCGGCGTCGCGGAGTACCCGGATCTTGCGCTCCTCGGCTGCCTTGGTCTGTACGAACTCGCCGATATCGGGATGATCGACGTCGAGCACGACCATCTTCGCGGCGCGCCGGGTGGCGCCGCCCGATTTGATAGTGCCCGCCGAGGCGTCCGCTCCGCGCATGAAGCTCACCGGACCGGATGCCGTGCCACCAGAGGACAGCAGTTCCTTCGACGAGCGGATACGGGAAAGGTTCAGGCCGGCGCCAGAACCACCCTTGAAGATCAGTCCTTCTTCTCGATACCAGTTGAGGATCGAGTCCATGGTGTCGTCAACAGACAGGATGAAACAGGCACTCACCTGGTTAGGGGAGGCAGTGCCGACGTTGAACCAGACTGGGGAGTTGAAACTGAAAACCTGGTGCAGCAGCATCCAGGTCAGCTCGTCGGAGAAGATCTCCTTGTCGGTCTCGGTGGCGAAGTACCCGTGCTGCATACCGGCGGCGGTGTAGGTCCGCACCACCCGATCGATCAGCTGCCGCAAGCTCGACTCGCGCTGCTCGCTACCGGCCGCACCGCGGAAATACTTGCTGGTCACTATATTTACCGCGTTGATCGACCAGAAATCGGGGAACTCCACGCCACGCTGTTCGAAGTTGACCGTGCCATCCCGCCAGTTGGTCATCACGACGTCCCGGCGCTGCCACGTCACCTCGTCATAGGGGTGGCGCGCCTCGGTGGTGTAGACCCGCTCCATCCGCAGCGCGCGCTTGGGCGGCGCAGCCGGTGAAGCTCCATTCCCGACGGTCTCGGTCATACTTCATCCCTCTCTATCGCGATGTCCATACTTCCTGCGTGCTTCATGTCACGTCGCCTGCGCTTGATGTGCTGTCGCCGGCGGGAGGGACCTCCCGCAGGTTTCGGATCTCTTTTTCGAAGTCATCGATTGAGGAGAAGGACCGGTACACGCTGGCAAAGCGCAGGTAGGCCACCTCATCGAGGTCCCGCAGCGGACTGAGGATAGCCAGCCCGACCTCCTGACTGGGTACCTCGGCGCTGCCTGAAGAGCGGATCGTCTCCTCCACTCGGTGCGCCAGTTGCTGCAGCGCGTCCTCGTCCACCGGGCGTCCCTGACATGCCCTGCGCACTCCGCGGACGACCTTGTCCCGACTGAACGGCTCGGTGACGCCCGAGCGCTTCACCACGGCGAGGACCGGCTCCTCCACGGTGGTGAATCGGCGACCGCACTCAGTGCAGGATCGGCGCCGGCGGATCGCCTGCCCGTCCTCAACCTCGCGGGAGTCGACGACGCGCGAGTCGGCGTATCGGCAGAACGGACAGCGCATGACCCCCCTCCCCAACCCAACTTGTGGGCAAAATACAACCCTGTAACTACTATATGTGGGGGCAGATCGCAAGTCGAGCCCGTCACACCCCACGGTCTACCGCGACCGTGGGGTGTGACGCTCTCATGGCCTACGCGAGCAGCGGCCACGGGGCCAGTGGCCAGCGCAACCCAGGCGAAGTGCCAGCGCCTGGCTAACGCTCGTCAGGCACCTGCAACTGCTGACCGACCTGAATGGCCGAGTCCGTCATGCCGTTCAGTTGCCGAATCCGCTCCACCACCGCACGCTGGTCAGACCTCGGCGCTACCCGTTGCGCAACATCCCACACGGTCTCACCGGCACCGACCCGGGTCAGCGCGGTCTCAGCCGGAACCACGGGACTGGCGGCCTGGCCCATCCAGCTCGCCCCGGCGACCACAGCTAAAGTCACCGCGGCGGCAGCCGCCAGCCGCACCGCCCCGGTCAACCGTGGCGCTCGGATGCGTACCTTCGGGGCCTCGCATCCCAACGGGATCCGCAACCGCCGACGTACCAGCGGCCGTCGCACCGGAGGAGCAAGAGGGAGCACAGGGGCCGGAGGCGCCGGAAGCGACCTGGTGGGCGCCGTTTCGCACGGCGGCCTGGCGCCCGCCGGTCCACTCGCCACCGACCCGAGCTCTGAATCGCATGCCGCGGACCGTTTGCTCAACTGCGCTGGTGCGGTCATCGAGACTCCTTCGCCTAGTAGCCGCCACCTAGTGACGTCGAACACGGGTTCGATCGAACTGCCGTGCGGTGTCTATCACGATGGTCCGACAGAATCGACGACTACGCGGCGTGTTGTTCGAACAGATGTTTGATCTCTACTGAGACGCTGGTTAACCTCGGCTTCAAGAACGGACCGACCTGGTCTGTGTTGCTGTGAGGAGGACCGGTGGGACGACAGCGGAGCGACGAACCGGAAAGCGCCGGTGTCGAGGCACAGCCATCCGGCTCGGGCAAGGTCGCGCAGGTACATGCCTTCCCTGACCTCGACGACAGCGCCGGTGACGACGGCCTCACCCCGCGGCAACGACGAGTCCTCGAGGTGATCCGGGACTGGGTGCAGCGGCTCGGCTACCCGCCCAGTGTGCGCGAGATCGGCGAGGCGGTGGGGCTCACATCCACCTCATCGGTTGCCCACCAGCTGCGCGCACTGGAACGTAAGGGGTATTTACGCCGCGACCCCAATCGACCGCGTGCAGTGGGCGTCCGACCCGCGGAAAGCGCACTCGACACCGCGGAGGATTCCAGGGACTCCAGGGACTCCAGCGGCCGTCCCACCCCCACTTTCGTGCCCGTGGTCGGTCGGATCGCTGCAGGCGGTCCAGTGCTCGCCGAGCAAGCCGTCGAAGATGTCTTCCCATTACCGAAGGAGATCGTCGGTGAGGGTTCGCTGTTCCTGCTGAGGGTGGCGGGTGATTCCATGGTCGAGGCGGCGATCACCGACGGGGACTGGGTAGTGATCCGCCAGCAGCCCACCGCCGAGAACGGGGACATCGTCGCTGCCATGATCGACGGCGAGGCGACCGTAAAGACGTTCAAGCGCCGCGACGGGCACGTCTGGCTGCTGCCGCACAACCCCGCCTACGATCCGATTCCCGGAGATGAAGCGACCGTGCTCGGGCGGGTGGTGGCGGTGCTGAGACGGTTGTGAGCCGGCAGCCGGACCAGCTCCTCACCCCCGGTCCCCATCGTCTGCGAAACCCTGAATCAGGCGTCCACCAGGTACCCGGCCAACGCGCCAGCGAGATCGGGTCGTACCCGCGCACGCAGCCGGGTGCCGACCTCGGTGTGGGCGGTGTCCAGCACCTCGCCCTCGGCATGCACTCGCGCGACCAGGGCGCCTTGGGCCCAGGGCAGTAGTGCGTCGACCTCAACATCGGTTCGGGGCAACGCGTCGGTGATCCGCCCAGCCAAGCCGGTGATACCGGCACCCGTGTGCGCAGAGACGAACGACGCGTCGGGCAGCAGGTGACGCAGCCGCGACAACACGAACTGGTCGGCGTCATCGATCTTGTTGACCACCAGCAGCTCCGGCGGCATCGGCACTTCACGACCCTCGGTGATCTCGGCGAGCACCTCGCGGACCGCCTCCACCTGCCGTTCTGGCATCGGATCGGATCCGTCCACCACATGCAACAGGAGATCAGCGTCGGCCGTCTCCTCCAACGTGGAGCGAAACGCCTCCACTAACTGATGCGGCAGGTGGCGGACGAAACCGACGGTGTCCGTAAGCGTGTAGTCACGTCCGTCTGGCGTGACAGCCCGGCGTGTGGTGGGGTCCAAGGTCGCGAACAGGGCATCCTGCACCAGCACCTCAGCGCCGGTGATCGCGTTGAGCAAGCTGGACTTGCCCGCGTTGGTGTACCCGACGATGGCCACCGCGGGCACCTCGTTGGCGCGCCTACGACTTCGCTTGGTGTCGCGAACCGTACGCATCGCGGCGATCTCGCGGCGCAGTTTGGCGAGCCGGCGGTGAATGCGCCGCCGGTCGGTCTCCAGCTTGGTCTCGCCCGGTCCACGGGTGCCCACTCCACCACTGGCCCCACCGCCAGCACCACCGGCCTGCCGGGACAGCGACTCACCCCAGCCGCGCAGCCGCGGCAAGAAATAGCTCAGTTGAGCCAGCTCGACTTGCGCCTTGCCTTCCCGGGAGCTGGCATGCTGGGCGAAGATGTCGAGGATCAGCGCAGTCCGATCGACGACCTTCACCTTCAGCTTGGCCTCCAGCTGCCGCAGCTGGCCGGGAGTGAGTTCCCCGTCGCAGATCACCGTGTCAGCATCGGTGCGCAGGACGATCTCGCGCAGCTCCATGACCTTGCCAGAGCCGATGTAGGTCGCCGGGTCGGGGCGCTGGCGGCGCTGGATGAGGCCATCGAGCACCTGCGATCCGGCGGTTTCGGCAAGTCGGGCCAGTTCGGCCAACGACGCATCGGCCTGGCCCGCAGAACCCTCGGTCCACACCCCGACGAGTACCACGCGCTCCAAGCGCAGCTGCCGGTACTCGACCTCGGTGACGTCAGCGAGCTCGGTGGACAAGCCTGCCACGCGGCGCAGCGCGGTGCGGTCCTCAATGTCCAGCTCGCCTCGGGAGGCAGGGCCGGGATCATGCGGCGGGAAAATCGGTGAGGTTGTCATACGCCTCTCATCGTGACACGTCGGGTGACACAGGCCCACCCGAATTCGGGGGTGCTATGCAGTCTGGGTCCAGACCGCGCTGAAGGGCAGTGGGACAGTCAGTGCGCCAACCACCAGTCGAGAGTCAGCCTGCCTTGGGCGACAAGCACCGCGGGACCAGTCAGTGTGCTGCCGTTTTCGGAGATCGCTACATGAACTAGCCCGCCGGGAACCTGCACGTCGGCCTCGCCGGTGTCCCGCCCCTGGGCATCCAGCGCGGCAGCAAGCGCAGCCACTGTTCCGGTGCCGCAGGAACGGGTCTCCCCCACTCCCCGTTCGTGCACTCGTATCCGCAGATGCCCGGCGCACAGCACGTTAACGAACTCAACGTTGACGCCGTGCGGAAAGATTCCCGGGTCGTGCCCCGGCGGCACGGTGAGGTCGAGTTGCTCCACCGCAACCTCGGTCAGGCAGGCCAGATGCGGGTTACCGACGTCCACAGCGAGTCCGTTGAACGCCGCGCCCTCAACGGTCACCGTGGAGGTGCCGGTGCGCCGCACCATCCCCATCTCGACGGCCACTGAGCCATCGTCGTTGCGCCGCACCGCGCGCGGACCGGATCTGCTACCAATCCGAAACTCCGGGCCGGTGACCAATCCGGCATCAGTCAAGTAGCGGGCCAATACCCGCACTCCGTTGCCGCACAGCTCAGCGGAGGAGCCGTCGGCATTGCGGTAGTCCATGAACCAGTCGTCAGGTGCGGTGCTCGGTGGCGCGTCGGGCACCAGCGCGCCTGGGACCACCCGCAGCACCCCGTCGGCACCCAGCCCGCGGTGCCGGTCGCACAGCGCGGCCACCCGCGACGGTGTCAGGTCCAACGCACCGGCGGGGTCGGGCAACAAGACGAAGTCGTTTTCCGTCCCGTGTCCCTTGAGGAACTCGATGCCCTGCTCCATCGTGGTCGAGCCTATCCGTCCGCCGTCGCTGCGAGCGCGGCGTCGAGCAGGCCGGAATGGTCGGAGTTCAACCACCTGATCCGATCGTCCCGGCGAAACCAGCTGCGCTGCCTGCGGATGAAGCGCCGCGTTGCGCGCGCGGTCGGCTCAGCGGCACAGCATGGATCGACGCCCGCATCCAGTGCAGCGAGCACCTGGTGGTAACCCAGTGCTCGCGCTGCCGTCCGACCTTCCCGCAGACCCCGTGGCAGCAGCTGGCGGACCTCCTCGATCAACCCCTTGGCGAACATCCGCTCCACGCGCGCGTCAACCCGCACGTCCAGCGCCGCGGGATCGGTGTCCAGGCCGATGAGCACTGCGCCATAACGCGCTGGACCGGGCTGTGGCAGTACCGCTGAGAACGGGCGACCGGTGAGCTGGATGACTTCCAGTGCCCGCACCAGCCGGCGCCCGTTGCTCGGCAGGATGCGGCCGGCCGCCACCGGGTCGAGTTGAGACAGCCGATGATGCAGGGGCGGAGCCCCGTGCTCGGCCAGTTCGGCCTCGAGCCCGGCCCGCAGTTCGGGATCGGTGCCAGGAAAGTCCAAGTCGTCTAGCACCGCACGGATATAGAGCCCGGAACCCCCGGCGAGCACCGGCACCCGGCTCGCGGTAAGCAACTCCTCCATGATTCGGCGGGCCTCACGCTGGTAGGCAGCCACTGAGGCGCTCTCGGCGACGTCGAGGATGTCGAGCAGGTGATGGCGCACCCCACCTCGTTGTGCGGGTAACAGCTTTGCGGTGCCGATGTCCATACCTCGATAAAGCTGCATCGCGTCGGCGTTGAGCACCTCGCCACCCAGACGCTGGGCCAGCGCCACCGCGAGCTCGGACTTGCCGGTGGCGGTCGGGCCCACTACTGCGACCGCGCGCGGCCTCACGACGCGAGCTGCCACGCCACGTCCGGCGCCAGGGTCGGTGGATGCGGTACCACCGCCACGCGTACGATCATCAGTGCAGGTTAGTGCTTACTTCGCCCTGCTCCTCCGCCCGTGCACCTGAACTGCTTCAATGCGGCCGTGACCGGTCGTTTCGCAGACCTCCGGTCGAAGCGCACAGCCTGCAGTCGGGGCGCCCGCAGGACCCGGCGGTGAGCACGAGGTCGAGGAAGGCCGGCATGACCGAGCACAACCACACCGAGAACACGTCCACCGAGCTTCCGCCCGCTACCACCAAGCCGCCGAGCTCGGAAAACGGCAACGCCGAACCCTCGGCCGCCGGACCCCGACCTTCGGTCACGCGAGCCTGCCGGGACCCGCAACGCTGGGGACGGATAGCCGCCGACGGGACGGTGTACTCCCACACCGCTACTGGCGAGCAGATGGTCGGTTCGTGGCAAGCCGGGACAGCCGAGGAAGGGCTAGCGCATTTCGCCCGCCGATTTGATGATCTGCTCACCGAAGCCGAGCTGCTGGAGTCCCGGCTGACCTCCGGAGTAGGAGACCCCAAGCAGGCCCTGTCCCGCGTTCGGACCTTGCGCGACGAGCTGGTGAAACCGGCCGTCGTGGGTGACCTCGTCGGCCTCACCGCCTTCCTGGACTACCTGCAGCGGCACGCTCAGGAAGCGCTGGCCGGCGCGAAGGCGGCCAGAGAGCAGGTCAGGGCCCAAGCAACCGCCCGTAAGGAAGCGCTGGTGGAGGAGGCCGAGCGCATCGGCACCGAGTCCACCCAGTGGAAGACTGCCGGCGATCGGCTGCGCACCATCCTGGACGAATGGAAGACGATCAAGGGCGTCGACCGTAAGAACGACGAAGCGTTGTGGCGCCGTTTCTCCAAGGCCCGGGACGCTTTCGCGCGGCGCCGCGGGGCGCATTTCGCCGAGCTCGACCGGCAGCGTGTCGGGGCCCGGAATCGTAAGGAGGAACTGGTCGCCCAGGCCGAAGAGCT
>DASQVB010000180.1:0-5045 GCA_035640975.1 Pseudonocardiaceae bacterium | reverse complement strand
GCCCGGCGTTTCTCGGCCATCGCGCAGGGCCACCAACTGGTGACCCTGCGCGATGAGGGACACCGTCACCATGCGCCGGTCCAGGGTGGAGTGCGCACGCCGCACGATGCCCGCGCGTTCCAGGTGGTCGAGCATCCGCGTCGTAGTCGGCGCAGCCACTCCGGCGGCCAGGTACGTGATCGCATGAACCGTGATCGGTCAGGTTTCCAACGCCGAAGCGTGGGTAGCCCGAGCGCAATGGGGGAGCAGATGCGGGTGCTGTTGACCGGGTGGCCGAGCTTCCTGAACGGTGAGGCAACCGCGGGCGACGTGTTGAGCATGGACCGGGTACGTCGTGCACTGGTGCGCTCCGGCGTGCCGTGCGAGGTGGCCTGGAGCCAGATGTTCCGCCCGGGCAGCCTCGGCTTGGATGACGCCGATCCGAAGCGCTACACGCATCTGGTGTTCATCTGCGGACCGGTGCACGGCGAACAGGTGCGATGGCTGCACCACCGCTTCCGCCCGTGTCGCCGGATCGCAGTCGGCGTCACGGTGTGCGATCCGGCCGATCCTGCGGTCACCGGTTTCGACGTGGTGCTCGCCCGTGACACCGCGAAAGGGACGGGTCGCCGGGACCTCTCCTCCACGGCGCGCACTGAGCAGGTACCGGTCGTCGGCGTGGCGCTCGCTCCTGGCCAGCCGGAATATGGTGAGCGGCGCAGGCATGACGAGGTGCATCAACGGATCACGACGTGGCTGCTGGAACAGGACTGTGCTCGGGTGCCGGTGGATACCCGGCTTGACCCGCGGCAATGGCGCAACCCGAGCACGCCCGGCCAGCTCGACTCGGTGTTGTGCCGGCTTGACGCGGTGCTCACTACTCGGCTGCACGGCCTGGTGCTTGCCCTGCGCCTGGGAGTGCCCGTACTGGCCGTGGATCCGGTGGACGGCGGGGGCAAAGTCGGTGCGCAGGCCGCCGCCTGGGGCTGGCCCGCGGTGGTTACCGCCGGCGAGGTGTTAAAGGATGTTGATTGCCTGCGACCGTGGTGGAACTGGTGTCTGTCGGCGGAAGGGCGGATGCTCGCAGCCGAGCGCGCAATAGCCGCCTTCGATGACGGTGAGCAACTGGTCGTCGATCTGCTGGAAATACTTCACGTCAAGATTGCTTAAGACAGGAGCACCATGACTAGTGCCGAACTGCCCGACGTCGACGCCCTCGAGCAGCAGACGTCGATCGACGATGTCGAGGACCGCGAGGACGACCTCACTCAACTGCCTACCGAGGTCGATCCCGCCGACGCGGTCGATCAGCACCGCGGCGTAGGCGGGGACGACACCGACGACTACCCCCGGGACTGAACTGAGCGGGCTACCGGTTGATTCGGCGGCGCTGATGTCGGCCAGCGCTGACGTTTCATCTCCTTCGATGGCGAGGTCACCGATGCTGGCGATGCCGATGGGTCGGTCGCCGTCGACCACGGGGGCTGAGCCCGAAACACGGTTGCCTACGGCCGGATCCGGGTAGGTAGCCGTCATAAAGAAGGAGGACAAGGAGGACTACGTCGTGGCCGCCGACCATCCTGTTCCGCCCGACCCCGATCCGCTACCGGTTCCCCCACCAGGTCCCGTCCCGGTTCCGTCACCACCCGGGCCGGAGCCGACACCTCCGGGCCCGCCGGCGCCGCCCGGACCCACACCTCCCGGCCCGGTGCCGACCCCGCCCGGCCCCGTGCCGCCCCCACCCACTCTGTGATCGTCCCACTCTGTTGATCGGCAGACTCTGTTGATCGACCCCCTTTGCTGATCAACAGGGTGCACCCGACGAATCCGCCCACCGGCGGTGCCGGCCCGTGGGGGTGTCGGCACCGCCGGCTTCTCGGTGGTCAAGGCAAGTGGAGGGTCATGATGCCGGAGCGGCATCCGCCGCTCGACCGTCAACTGGCCCTGCTCACCGTGGCGGCCGAATGTGCGTGACAACGAAGACGACGTGTGCGCCGCGCTGACCGCCGATCAGCAGGGCATTGGATCCGGCGCTGATAGGGATGACACCCATCACTCAACAAGGTTTCAGCCTACGCAGCAGGGCTGAGCGCGCAGCCGAGCTGTCCTGCCGGGGCAAGCTGAGAGCTTCCCGATTGTGCCTGTGGGCCGGTGCGCCCAAGCCTTCCCACACCGCACGATCAGGCGGGCGGGACAGTTCCGGCCGGCGCCGGGCAGTGCCACGTGCACCGCTACATGGCGCCACTGATGAAGCGGATTCTGCCGGTGAGATCGATCCCAGCTTCGTGATCACCCACCGGATGGCCCTGGAGGAGGCCCCGCAGTATTACGTGATGTTCCGCAACAAGCAGGACAACTGCGAGAAGATCGTGCTCTCGCCCTGACTTCCGCTGCCGACATGGAGAGGAATTCACATGGCGAAGGAGCTTGTGGGTAAAAAAAGTCGGATGGCGAGGACCACCCGCACGGCCACGACCGTCTGGATTGGTCCGATCGGCCGCGAGGCGGCGAGCTGAGTGCCAGCGCGTCGTGGACACCGCCGCGCTGTGTTGTGCCATCTCCCAGGCGCTGCAGCGCAATGTCGAGATAAACATCGACCCACGGCTGGAGTGAGGCCTGCCGTACCCGCCTCGTGAGTCACAGCGTTTGGGAAGTCGACAATCCGGGCACCCAAGTGGTCCGCGGGGGCAGCGGTGGGAGTGGGTGCGTTGCGCCGCACCCACTCCCCGCATTCAGTACCCCGGAGGTGGCAGTGACCGGTGAGGGCGAGCTGATCGCGGAACGCTACCGCCTGGTCTCGCGCCTAGGCAGTGGGGCGATGGGTGTGGTGTGGCAGGCGCAGGACGAGCGCCTACACCGCACCGTTGCGATCAAGCAGCTATTGCTGCCGTCGGGAATGGGCCACATCGAAGCCGACGAGGCCAACCGCCGGGCGCTGCGCGAGGGACGGATCACCGCCAGGTTGCACCACCCGCATGCCATCGCGGTCTATGACGTGGCGGAGCACGAGGGTCAACCCTACTTGATCATGGAGTACATGCGCTCCAGCAGTCTGGCAACGGTGCTGTCCATGCAGGGTGTGTTGGTACCCGACGAAGTCGCCAGGCTCGGCAGCCAGATCGCCTCCGCGCTGGCCGCCGCGCACGAGGCGGGCATCGTGCACCGAGACATCAAACCAGGCAATGTGCTCCTCGCCGACGACGGCACGGTCAAGATCACCGACTTCGGTATCTCCCACGCCGTTGGTGATGTCACCGTGACTGCCACCGGAATCCTGGCAGGGACACCGGCCTACCTGGCGCCGGAAGTGGCTCAGGGCCGCACTGCCGGCTTCCCGTCGGACGTGTTCTCCTTGGGCTCCACGCTCTACACCGCGCTGGAGGGCACGCCACCATTCGGACTCGACAACAACGCCATTGCACTGTTGCACCGCGTCGCCTTGGGCGAGATCACTCCGCCCAGAAAGTCCGGTCCACTCACCCCTTTGCTGCTGCGCCTGCTGCATCGGAACCCCGACCAACGCCCCACCATGCAGCAGGCCGCCGATTCGCTCGCCACGCTCGCGGCCGACCTGGCAAGGCCCCAAGACACTCCGCCTGCCCCCACGTTGGTGTTGTCCCGAGACGACCCCACGGTCCCGAAGAGGCAGCAGGCCTTCATCCAGCCGGCACCACCGGAGAGGACGACCACTTCGGCGGCGCCTCTTACGAAGGCGGACGCCGCAGCGGGTCAGCCGCTGACCGAGGATGATCGAGACGGATCGCCAGGGCGCCGCAGACTCCTGGCCGGCGCCCTAGCGGTCGCGGTTCTTGCCGGTGGTGTCCTGGTCGCCGCGCTCATCAGCGATGACGACGTCACCGGCGGCAACGCCCCCGGCGGCAACGCCATCAGCGGTAACGCCGCCCGCCCCCCGAGCACCTCCGACGATCCTGCGCAGAGCCTTCAACCCGTTCCAACCCAATCAGGACCGAGCAGCACAACGCAGGGTCTGCAAACCCAGCCGACCCAGTCAGGACCGAGCAGCACAACGCAGGAACCCGTCCCGACCAGCCCAGCAGCCCCGGATGGTCCCCAGAGCACGTCCGAGCAGCTGCAGGCGGTTACCGACTATTACGCGTTAATGCCGGACAACCTGCCGGCAGCGTGGGGACGGCTCACCGCGGACTATCAGGAGAATCATGCCGGGGGCTTCGCCGGGTATCAGGACTTCTGGAACCTCGTGCAGCGCGTCACGGTCTCCGACGTCTCTGTACAGCAGGGCGACGCCGTGGATGCAACGGTCGAGTACCTCTTCAAGGACGGCCGGGTCATCGAGGAGCGGACGAGTTATGGACTGCTCGCCGAGGACGGTGAGTGGAAAATCGACAGCTCCACGGTGCGCAGTAGCCAGGCCAAGCAGGTCAGCTGACAACGCGAGGCGGCTGGCTGGCGCCCTCATCGGGTACTACCCTGCTATTCACCTCCCGCAACCTCCATCCGAGTGCAAGGATCGGAGACCTTAATCGGAAGCGAAGGGAGCGGCGAACACGATGACTTCAGAGGACAAGGCCACGGCTTCAGCAGACAAGATCACGGGCCTGGTGGATCACGCCATCGAGAAGGCTGAGCCGCTCGTCGACAAGGTATTTGATAAGACTGATTCCCTTGCCGAGGGGGCCAACGAGACGGCTGATTCGCTTGTCGAAAAGACAAAGGAGAAGGCTGAGCCGCTCGCGGAGAAGGTCAAGGACAGCTCCGGCAAGTACAGCGCCTCCTGAGCGGAGCCGTCCACCGCTTAACAGCAGCGGCAGAACTCCCCTGCGGAACTCACGTTTGAGTATGTCGCGGCAGGTGCTGGCAGCCGTCGGCGTGCCATGCTCGGACAACACGGCTCAGATCGGCTCAGCGCTATCGTCAACGGGGACTGTGCCATCGCGTGACCACGCCTAAGAGCCTGTTCCTAAACGTATTTGGCGAGGCGTCGGCTGGTGATGCGGATCATGCTCCAGCGGACCATGGCTTCGTGGTGGGTGGGGAGGCGTTCGTAGTCGCGGACGCATCGGCGGTGCCGAGCGATCCAGGCCAAT
>DASQVB010000179.1:0-11284 GCA_035640975.1 Pseudonocardiaceae bacterium | reverse complement strand
CCGGGACATCGTGTCGTCATCGGTGGCGTAGGGGTAGATCCCGTACACCGGGATGCCGCGCTGCCGCCACGGGCCAGCGCTGGTACCCGCTTCGAACAGGCCGGCGGTGACCGTCGCGTCGGGGTAGGTCTCGCGAGCCGCAGCTTCCAGCGCCCTGAAGACGTCGGTATCGATGCTCCCCGGCGGTTGGGCCATCCGTTGTGCGAGCCCGTCCAGCACCTGCTCCTCGGTCTGGTCCGGCGACAGCGGGTTCACCAGGCGCAGCGTCACGCCGTCACTGGCACCCAGTGCGTCGCGCATCTGCGCCACTGTCGCAGCCACGTCGAGACCGCCCGGGACCAGTCGCAGGTTCAGCGTCGCGGTCGCCGACCCGGGTTGGATATTGACGCGGTACCCGGCGCGCTGGATCACCGGAGTGACGACGTGGCGCAGCAACGCGTTGTGCAGCGTCGGGTGATTGCTGAGCTGGACCACCAGCACCCCGGCGCGGTCCCGCTCAGCCTGGCCCGAGGCATTGAGCATGAGCCGCAGCGCAGCGGTCAGCTTCGGATTGTCGCTCCGCGAAGCCCATGCTTCGAAGTACGCCCGGGTCACGTCGGTGAGACCGACGCCAGGTTGGTAATCGGCCAGCCGGGCCGCCGCTCGGTTCAGCCGAGTGATTGCGGCGTCCGGCGACGGGCGGGAAGAGTGGGTGGTGGTTCCCCGGGCAACGAGCTCGAGCGCGGCAGAAATCTTGTCCTGGCGGGTCAGCGTGACCACCACCGGTTCCACCGAGCCGGGCGGGGCCAGCGCCCATCCCCCCTCGGTGACTACCGCCCCGGCGTCAATCTTGTCGTAGTGCCGCTCGGCGAGCCACCGGGTGCTATTCGGGCCGGCTTCCTCGTCGCAGTCGGCGAGGAAGATGATGTCCCGGTCGAACCGGGCACCCTCACTGAGGTGTCGCAGCAGGGCCGCCATGAACGCGGCGTTGGTGCCCTTCATGTCCAGCGCACCGCGGCCGTAGACCCATCCGTCACCTACCTCCCCACGGTAGGGATCGACGGTCCAGCGGTCGGCCTCCACCGACACCACGTCGGAATGGCACAGCAGCAGCAGCGGTCGGGCGCTTCCCACGGAGCTGCGGACGCGCGCGATGAAATGCGCGTTGTCCGGCTTCGGGGTCGGGATGATCTCGGTTTGGGCCCCGGCCGCATCCCAGATCGACTTCAACATCTCGGCATGCGGAACGGTCACGCCGCCCTCGCCGTTGTGCGACGTGTCGAAGCGGATCATGTCAATGGTGAGCTTCAGCGGGTCCAGGTTCACCGGGTCTACGACGGGAGCTGGAGGCGGCTGGGTGACGGCGCTGGTGCAGCCAGTCACCAGAGTCCCGGCCGCAGCCAGCCCCACCGCTCGACCGCTGATCTGTAGCACCTCACGCCTGCTGTACCGGCCATGTTCATCGACCACGAGCCCTCCCCCGACTACTGTAGTGATCAACTCATGGAGACCGACAACTTGTCGTGCATTGCCGGAGCCGTCGTCACTGGCGACTTTCTACCAAGAATTGCTCGGGATGCAACGGCTGCAGGACGATTCGGAGTGGGTTGTCATCGGGACCGCCCTGCTTGACTGCGTGCCCGGTCGCTGAGTCCGTATCGCGCTCATACGGAGTGCGCAAACTCCAGGGCGAGTACTCCGGCGAAGAGGACGAGGCGACCAATAGGGATGATGAGCGCGAAGCCCAGCATCAGGCCGCTGAGGTAAGTAGTCATCACACCGGCGAAGTTGTACTGATCAGCGCACGTATGCGGCGCGCATTGGCACTCCACGGACCGAGGCGTCCAGCACGGTGATGGTGTGCGCCAGGGCAACGTGCTCGCCAAGACGTTTCGCGCTGGCCGCGATCTGCATCAAGCATCCAGGGTTGGCGGTTACCAGCACTGACGCCCCGGTAGCCAGGACATTACGGGCCTTGCGGTCCCCCAGTTCGGTGGCCGGCTCGGG
Organism: Pseudonocardiaceae bacterium; assembly: GCA_035640975.1. Taxonomy (GTDB): domain Bacteria; phylum Actinomycetota; class Actinomycetes; order Mycobacteriales; family Pseudonocardiaceae. Next base: position 9,298 of record DASQVB010000179.1, on the reverse strand, counting down.
GTTGAGCAGGTTGTAGATCCCTGCTGATCCGCAGCACAGGTCGGCTTCAGCGATCTCGGTCAGGGTCAGGCCGGGGATGGCCCGAAGCAGCTCCCGCGGCTGGGACCGGACACCTTGGGCGTGGCCGAGGTGGCAAGCGTCGTGGTAGGCGATCGTGACGTCCAGCCGGTGGCGTGGCGCGACCGGACCGAGCTCGGTAAGTAGCTCGGAGACGTCGCGGGTGCACTCGACGAAAGCCTGCGCACGGGTCGCATAGTCGGGATCGTCGCGCAACAGGTGTGCGTATTCCTTCATCGCCGAGCCGCAGCCCGCCGCGTTGACCACGACGTAATCCACCCCGGCGACCTCAAAGCACTCGATCAACGCCCGCGCGAAGCGAATCGCCTCGTCCTCACGACCTGTGTGCAGCGACAGCGCTCCACAGCAGCCCTGCTCGGGGGGGATCACGACGTCGCAGCCTTCGGCGGCCAGCACTCGCGCGGTGGCGGCGTTGACTTCAGGAAATAACGCGTCCTGCACACAGCCGGTCAGCATCCCGACCACCGCGCGGCGCCGGCCTTTGGTCGGCACCCGCGTTGGCAGCTTCTCCCGCCGGCTCAGCTTCGGAATCAATGACTCCATCACCCGCAGCGTCGGGGGCAGCCGGTCCAGTAACCTGCTGCGGCGTAGCAGCCGGTCCAGCCCACTGCGCTGGTAGAGAGCCAGCGGGCCGCGCAGCGCCCGCAGCCGCCGCGGGTACGGGAACAACCGAAAGATTGCTTCGCGGAGCAGCCTGTCCCGGCCAGATCGCTCGTAGCGACGCTCCACCTGGGCTCGAGTCTCGGTGATCAAAGTGTCGTACTGCACGCCCGACGGGCAGGCCGTCACGCACGCCATGCACCCGAGACAGGCGTCGAAGTGCCCCACCATCGACTCGGACAGCGGCTCGCCCTCCAGGCCGGCTTTCATCAGATGGATCCGTCCGCGTGGAGAATCCATCTCCTCCCCCCACAACACGTAGGTGGGGCAGGAGGGAAGGCAGAACCCGCAATGCACGCAGTCTTTGACCAGTTCTGGCTGCGGTGGGTGGTGCTCGTCGAAAGCGCCCGCGCTCACTCAGATCCCTCCCACGAACCGCCCCGGCGACAGCCGGTGCTCCGGATCGAACTGGTCCTTGAGCCGGCGCATCAACCCCAGCGCAGGCACTGGTCCCCACACGTCCAGCGTTGCCTTGCGGTGCGGGGATGCGCAGCGCAGCACCGCGCTTCCACCGTGTCGGGTGGTGATCGTGCGCAGCTGCGCCAGTTCATCGTCCAGCCGGTCACTGTCATCCAGGCCGACGGCAAACACGCCGGCGCCAGCACTGCCGCGCAGCGCGCCGGGGGCGGTGGCGAGCAGATTGGTCAACCCGCTCGGTTCGCACGTCACCGTCGCGCCAGGTCCCTGCGGTGGGTACGGGGCGCGGCCCCACCAGTCCGGTGGATGCTCGATCACCGTGGCTGGCATGCCAGCCGCGCCGCTGAGCAGGCTTGCGACGGCATCGGCGCGGGCATCGATGCCTTTGGTGACGCCCTCCACGGCGACCCCGACGGTCACCGAGCCACCTGGCGCGCCCCGGTCCACTTCGAGGGCCACCGGGTCGTGCTGTGCCGCTCGGACCGCGGCGACTGCGGCCGCGGCCCGAGCGACGTCAGCGGCCGACGAAACAATCCAGCGGCTGGCCTCGGGCAGCGGGTGCAACCGGAACACTGCCTCGGTAATCACGCCGAGCGTGCCCAGTGAGCCGGTGTAGAGCTTGCCCAGATCGTAACCAGCGACGTTTTTTACCACCGTCCCGCCGGAGCGGGCGACGGTGCCATCGGCAAGCACCACGGTGATGCCGATGAGAAGGTCGCGCACCGAGCCGAACCGGTAGCGCAGCGGACCCGACGTTGCGGTGGCGATGGTGCCCCCGACAGTGCCCCCCAGAGTGTCACTACCGTCCAGGGCGAGTTGCTGCCGGTGTGAGCCCAACTGCTTCTGCAGATCGATCATCCGCAGGCCGGCCTGGGTGGTGACGACCAGGTCGCCGGCAGCATGCGCAAGCACTGCGGTCATCCGGCTGGTGTCCACGAGCAAGTCCAGGCCGGTGGGCGGGAGACCCCAGGACAGTCGGCTACCGGTACCCCGGGCGACTACCCGCAGGCCCAGCGCAGTGGCCGCGCGCAGCACCGCCGAGACCTCCTCGGTGCTGCGCGGCCAGGCCACCCAGCGCGCCGGTACCCCGTCCACGGTGTCATCGGCGGTGGCTTCGGCTACCTCAGTGCACGCCAGGCGCAAACCGTCGAGGGTGGGAGCGACCATCAGAACTGCTCGGCCAGGCCCGCCGCCTGCAGCGGGTGCACGCCCTTGTGCTTGCCGGGCACCTCCCCGCACAACCGGGGAGTGGGGAACACCTTGCCGGGGTTGCACACCCCGGCGGGATCGAACGCGCAACGCAGCCGCTGCATGGTGTCCAGGTCCTCAGCGGTGAACATCCGCGGCATGTACCGCGCTTTGTCCGTGCCTACGCCGTGCTCGCCGGTGATCGACCCGCCGTGTTCGATGCACAGATCAAGAATCGCCCCGGAAACCTCCTCCGCGGCCTGCGCCTCCCCCGGTTTCGCCTCGTCGAACAAAACCAGCGGATGCAGGTTGCCGTCCCCGGCGTGGAACACATTGGCCACCCGCACCCCGGTGCCGGTCGACAGGTCGGCGATCTTGCGTAGCACCTCGGGCAGTGCCGTTCGGGGAATCACCCCGTCCTGCACGATGTAGTCGGGGCTGATCCGGCCCACCGCTGCGAACGCGGATCTGCGACCCTTCCAGAACAGCGCGCGCTCAGCCGCGTCGCGAGCCACCCGGATCTCGAACGCGCCCGCACCGGTGCAGTGCCGGTGCACCGCGGCGAAGGTGTGCTCCACCTCAGCGGCCGGGCCGTCCAGCTCCACGATCAACACCGCACCGGCGCCCTCGGGGTAACCGCAGGCCACAGCCGCCTCGGCGGCTTCGATCGCCAGCGCGTCCATCATCTCGACGGCCGCCGGGGTGACGCCGTCGGCGATGATCGCCGATACCGCGGCGCCTGCCTCGTCCACTCCGGAAAAGGCGGCGAGCAGGCAGCGCACCGATTCCGGATCCCGCAGCAACCGAACGACGATCTTGGTGGCGATCCCCAGAGTGCCCTCACTGCCGACGAACGCGCCCAGCAGGTCGTATCCGGGCACATCGCGGGTGGTGCCACCGAGCCAGACCAGCTCGCCGTCCGGCGTGACCACCTCAGCACCCAGCACATGGTGTGTGGTGAACCCGTATTTGAGGCAGTGCGCGCCACCGGAGTTCTCCGCGACGTTGCCGCCCACCGAGCAGATCTGCTGGCTGGACGGGTCGGGGGCGAAGTACCAGCCCTGCGGCGCGGCCGCCCTGGTCACATGCAGGTTGATCACACCAGGCTCGACGATCGCCCGCTCGTTGGCCGGGTCAACCTCCAGAATGCGATGCATCCGCGAGGTGACGATCAGCACGCCTTCGGCATGCGGCAACGCCCCACCGGACAGCCCGGTACCCGAGCCGCGCGCCACGAATGGCACACCTGCGGCGGCGCAAGCCTTCACCACCGCGGCGACCTGTTCAGCGGACTCCGGCAGCACCACGAGGCCTGGCACCACGCGGTATTGGGCCAGCCCGTCGCACTCGTACGTGCGCAACCGTTGCCGATCAGTGATCACTGCCGCGGGCCCGAGCACAGCGGTGAGCTCCGCGGCCAACGTCCCTAACCCAGCGCCGTCGTAGGTCGTAGTCATCGCCCGCTCCCCTGGTCCGGCGTCGCCTTCGCCGGCCCTTCGCCAGTGTCGCAGCTCGCCCCCGATGCAGTGCCCGGAAACCGCCGAAGCTGACTGAAGTACAAGGTAGTCGTCGGGTCGGGAAATCGGGCCTGACTACCTCACCGCGAGCTCGATGTCCGACGCTCGACCGCTATCGGTGGTCACCGTGGATGCGCTGGGCACCGATCTCCTGCAGCGGAGGAGGGTCGTCAGTGCTGGCGTTCGGCGCTACCCAGCGCACGTCGACTCGCTGGCCGTCGATCTCCAGCGCGCTGAGCACGTTGCGGAAGTAGGGGCCGGTGGTCACCGTCCAGTCGAATGGTGATCGTGGCACGCGGGCGGTCTTGGCGAGACCGCGGCCCACGAGCCCGGCGACCACGAAGCTCGCAGCGGCGTTCAGTACCCGGACCGGCCCGGACAGCGGGTTGCGAATCGGTGAGCAGACAACCTGGTAGACACTCGTCGCCGAGTCGGCTGCAGCCGCGGGGAGCGAGGCGCGGGCTAGGTAGGCGTAGTGCACGTCGCCGGAGAGGAACCCGACACTGGCCGGCGGCCGCCCGTACCGCCCCGCCGCCAGATCGATCAGCAGGTGTGCCACCGCGTCGAAGGAGCGGCGAAACGCCGCCCAGTGTTCCAGATCGACGCCCTGCCGCACCTTCTCCCCGACCCGGGCCGCCCGGTCGCCCCACGCCCCATCGCAGACGGCCTCGTTCCAGGCTTCCAGGTAGTGCAGCCCGGCCGGCAGGAGGTACGGCAGCGACGTGCCGATCACCAGGTGCTCGTATTGGCCGGTGGCCTGCTCGACGAGCCACTGCCACCCGACGTCGTCCATCATTGTGCGATTGCCCGGGGTCAGCAGTCGCCCGCACCGGCTGTCGATCATGACGAACCGGGTCTGGCCGAAGTCGCGGGCGTAGCTGAACTTCGTGCCGCCCGGTTGGTGATAGGACCGCTCGGCGAACTCGTCGAGCAGCACGCCGCCGTCCCCGTCGGTGTCGCGCAGCGCGGTGAGCAGCGGGTCACCGGTACGCTCGTTTGTAGACAGATTCCCGACGTGCTGGTAGATCCAGTACGAGCCCAGCGCACCGATCACACGCTGCCGCCACCACGGCACCTGGGCCATCTGATCTCGCCACGCCCGCGAGGTATTCCAGTCGTCCCGCAGGTCGTGATCGTCCATGATCATGGCGGTCGGCACGGTGGACAACAGCCAGCGGATGTCCGGGTCGATCCAGGCGATCCGGTAGAGCTCGGCAAACTCGTCGAAGTCTCGCAGCTCGTCGGTTGGCGGGTCGTCGGTGCCGCGCCGCTTGTGAATGAACTCCAGCACGGTGTCGGGCGGTTCGTCGGCGTAGACCTGGTCGCCGAGCAGGATCAGCGTGGTCGGCCACCGCGGCTCGTCGGTAGTCCGTAGCTCGTTGGCGAAGCAGCGCAACACGTCGAACCCATGGGTGAGGTTGTGCCTCACGTCGTGCGGCGCGCTGGTTCGGCAGGAGCCGAACACCAGCCGGACCGGCGCCTCTGGGTCGACTGTGCGGATGCGGCTGGGCGGCAGCTTGCTACCGGGCTCCGGCCAGGCCTGCTCTCCGGCCAGGCTGACTGTGTAGGGCAGCGAGCTCCCTGGTGCGAGGTCGGCGAGCTCGATGAGCCCGTAGTGGTGCCCGTGCAGGGCGAACGTCGGGCAGGAAACGCCGAGGATCTCGACCTGGCACGGCGCGTCCGTCTCGACCCACACCACGGCGCTGGTCGAGTCGACGTAGCGCAGCATCGGACCAAGAACGAGCCGCGCCATTGCTACCTCCACCGTTTCTACGTGGGATTTTGTACCCCAATAAGCGGTATGTGTCATCAGTATCGGCCATCGCTGGTTGTCTGGGCGGTATGGAGCACGACCTGCTGGTCATCTCGAACACCAAGGCTGGCAGTGCGGACGAGCCCGTGCTGCAGGAAGTGCTCGACGTGCTGTGCCGCGGCGGTACCGACGTGTGCAGCGAGCCGCTCGGCAATCCGGCCGAGCTGGTCGCCCTGCTCGGTGCACATCCGCACCGGATCCCGGTGGCAGCCGGCGGTGACGGCACGCTGCACCTGCTCGTCGCCGCGCTGCATGCCCGCGGTGAGCTGACGAGCCGAGCGATCGGTCTGGTGCCGCTGGGGACCGGGAATGACTTCGCGCGCACGGTGGGCATTCCGCTGGCCCCTGCCGCAGCTGCCCGCGTCGTGCTACAGGGCGCGCCGCACGAGATGGACCTGCTGACCGACGACACCGGCGGTGTGGTGATCAACGCGGTGCACCTGGGCATCGGCGCCGAGAGCGCCCACGAAGGGGAGCCGCTGAAACCTGTGTTCGGGATGCTCGCGTACCGGATCGGTGCGCTGGTGGCTGGGCTGCGCAGCTTAGGTTGGCCGCTCCAGGTCAGCGTCGACGGCGCGCTGATCACTGATGGGAACCGCCGAGTGCTGCAGGTCGGCGTTCTCAATGGCCGCACGATCGGCGGCGGCACACCGCTGGCTCCGGACGCCGAGCCGGACGACGGTCTGGCCGACGTCATCGTCAGTACGGCGACCGGCCCCATGGCGCGCCTGCGTTACGCACGGCTGCTCCGCCACGGCAGGCACGCTGAGCACCCCGACGTCGTGCTGGTCCGGGGTCGTACGGTCGAGCTGGCCGGTCCGCCGGTGCCGATCAACAGCGACGGTGAGCTTGGTGACGGAGTCAGCCACCGGAGATGGACTGTTCAGCCACGGGCCTGGTGGGTTCTCGCACCGCGACGATTCGCGGTAGCAGACGCAAGACCCAACGCTTAGCTTTGATTAGCTTTGATTCAGCCGCCGAAAAGGCCAGCGCATGAGCACGTTCGCCGACATCGTGATCCAGCACATGTTCGTAAACGGCGCGGACGTGCTGACCTGGTTTGACCTGCACACCACCATCACCCCGCCGTGCCCGACCGCGAACTGGAGCCACATCGAGAACGGCAAGATCACGACGATTCGGGTGACGTTCGACGCGCGCGCCCTGGCCGCGTCGAGCGGTTCGTGACTGAGCTGTGATGAGGATCCTGGTTACCGGCAGCTCCGGCCATCTCGGCGAAGCGCTAATGCGCGTGCTGGCCACCGAAGGATGCGACGTGGTCGGACTCGATGTGCTCGACTCGCCCTATACGGATTTCGTTGGATCGATCGCCGATCGTGCGTGTGTACGCGCGTGCCTGCAGGGCGTGGACGCGGTCCTGCACACTGCGACACTTCACAAGCCTCACGTCGGCTCGCATCGCCGGCAGGATTTCGTGGACACGAACGTGACCGGGACACTCACCCTGCTTGAGGAGGCCACGAAAGCGGGCGTCGGCCGCTTCGTCTTCACCAGCTCGACGAGCACGTTCGGGCGGGCGCTGGTCCCGCCAGCGGGTGCGCCCGCGGCATGGATCACTGAGGATGTCAGGGCGGTTCCGCGGAACATCTACGGTGTGACCAAGACCGCGGCTGAGGACGTCTGCGAGCTCGTACACTGCGACCACGGGCTGCCCTGCCTGGTCCTGCGCACCTCGCGCTTCTTCCCCGAGCCCGACGACCGCGACGAGGTCCGCGCCGCGTACGACGACGCGAACCTCAAGGTCAACGAGCTGCTGTACCGGAGGGTCGATCTCGAGGACGTCATCAGCGCCCACCGGCTCGCACTCGAGCATGCGCCGGCGATCGGGTTCGGGCGCTACATCATCAGCGCCACCACGCCGTTCACCCGCGACGACCTTGCGCTCCTGCGGACAGACGCCCCAGCGGTCGTGCGGCGCCTATTCCCGGAGTGCGAGGCCGTCTACGGGCGACGCGGATGGAGACTGCTCCCAATTATTGATCGCGTCTATGTGAATGAGCGGGCGCGACGCGAGCTGGGCTGGTCGCCCCGTTACGACTTCCAGCGGGCGCTCGGCCGCCTCCAAGCCGGCGAGGATCCCCGCAGCCCGCTGGCGGTTGCCGTGGGCGCGAAGGGCTACCACGCCGTCTCCACGGGGATCTACACCGTACGCTGATCGCTGGCGGTCTGGGTCGGACGGAGTCATCCCTGAGCGAGGAGGGTGTCGAGCTTGTCGTAACCCTCGACCACGCCCTGCTCCATCCCGCTGGAGATCATCGCGTCGCGGGCCTCCATGGTGTCGACGACCGACAGCCCGGTGACCCGGGTACGGCCGTCGCCGAGATCCTCGAAGGCCACGGTCTCGAGGCAGACGCCGTCGGGCACGCCCTCGTAGGTGAAGGTCTGCACCAGCCGCTCGTCAGGCCGGAGCTCGTGGAAGGAGCCGTAGAAGGACGCGATCTCCTCACCGTCGCGCCACGCGGAGTAGCGGTAGCTGCCTCCGGTACGCGCGTCCCAGGTGTCGATCTGCGTGGTGATGCTCCTCGGTCCCAGCCACTGGGCGACCATTTTCGGATCTGTCCACGCCCGGTACACCTGGTGCGGAGATGCATCGAAGTCGCGGACGATGCGGATCGTCGGCAAGTCGGGATCGGCTTCGATCCGGGTCTGGTGCCTCGTGTTCGTGGTCATGATGCTGCTCCTTGCTCGTGGTTGATCGTGTCCTGGTCGTCGTCCATGGCCGCCAGCACGGCGTCGAGGCGGCGGAATCGCTCCTCGGCCTGCTGGCGGTACCTCTCGATCCATTTGGTCATCAGGTCGAACACCTCCGCTTCGAGGTGACGGGGCCGGCGCTGGGCGTCTCGGCTGCGGCTCACCAACCCGGCATCCTCAAGCACCTTGAGGTGCTTGGAGACTGCCTGGACTGAGACGTCGTAGGGCTCGGCCAGCTGGCCGACCGTCGCGTCACCGACCGAGAGCCGGGCCACGATGTCGCGCCGGGTCGGATCCGCGAGGGCCGCGAACACCCGGGAAAGCCGATCGTCGGTCACCGCACGCCTCCTGCTTGTATTCAACCGATTGGTTGCATAAGACAGTACATCGGCCTCACTTTGTTGTCAACCAACTGGTTGAGAAGCAACTGCGAGTGCTTTACCCGCACGGAGTGGCCGGGTTCGGTGTGCTCATCGCCGACGACGCCGTTCACGCCCTCGCCGATCACATCCGGCCCCACCCATAACCTGCTTGGCCCGGCAGAATGCCAGCCGTGGTCGCGCCCCGGCACCCGTATCTGGACGGGCCCTTTCCCCGGGCGTTCGCTCATCGTGGTTGGCACCTCGATGAGCTGACCGGAATGGAGAATTCGCTGGCTGCGTTTCGCCGCGCGGTCGCGGAGGGGTACCGGTACCTGGAGACCGACGTTCGAGCTACCAGGGACGGCGTGGTCGTGGTCCTACACGACCCCACGCTGGACCGCACCACCGACGGCTGCGGTGTTGTCGAGCAACTGGACTGGGCAGCGGTACGTACCGCGCGGGTCGGTGGCCGCGAGCTGGTCTGCCGGTTGGCTGATCTGCTCGAAGAGCTCCCGCAGGTCCTGCTCAACGTCGACGTCAAGGCAGACACG
>DASQVB010000178.1:0-10778 GCA_035640975.1 Pseudonocardiaceae bacterium | reverse complement strand
CTCCTGCGGGGTGAATACCGCGATCACCTATCGCCGCGCCCCGGGCTGCTGGGTTGTGATCGGCGACTGGCGACGGGGGGCTGCTGGCAGCGTGTCTGGGCGCCTGTCGCGTGTGGGCTTCGGGGGGAAGGGCCGCTCGTGGTCCCCATATCGTGGCCTCTGGTTGCCCGTCGGCTGTTGGTAGACCCGCCGGGTATGTCCACGCCCGACGGTGGTGGTTTGGGGCTAGGTCAGCTCCTGGACCCGGTGGCCCGAACACCGCTGCCGGAACCGGGGTGTCGGGGCACAGGCGGTGTTTGCCGTGGTAGTCGGCCCGCGGGTTAGCCCTACTTGGCGGAACATCAGCGTTGATGCGCTCACCACGCACTTGATCATAAATCGGCGTTCCCCCACCCATGACGCAACACCGTAGGGGCCGCGTCTACGGGGCCGGCATCAACATGGTGTGTACACATTGTGGATGGATACGGGGATAAGCAGCCCGAGGGCCCACCCGGCTACCACGGTTGTGGCGTCTCTAGGGCCAACTTCTCAACGTTCTGTGAATCGGTGGCCAGTCCAGGTGCAGACCGCCCGTAGCCGACCGCACGCCGAAACGTATCGCGAACCCCTGACAACGTGACGTTAGCGCGTACACGGCAAGAGTCACTCGGACGACCTCGTGAATGCGGTCATATCTTGGCCCGGCATGAAGGCGAGTCCACATTCAGCCTCTGTTGACGGGGTCCAAGCTGCTCCGGAAAAGGCGCTCTCATGCCGCTGACCGTGCGTTGTGCCGGGCGAGCAGTGCCATGTAGGCCGATCGGATCTATCCGTAGATCACAGCGTCGGTGCTGGCGTGACACCACTTGTGACACAAACTCAGGTCCACTGGCGCCGCTGTAGCCACCAAAACAATCACTATAGACAGTGAAGTCGCTAGTAGCCGTCAAGGTCAACGCGGAGAATGAGTCTTGTAAGCGGAAGGTTCGGGGTTCGAGTCCCCGCGTCGGCTCTGGTTTGAGCAGCTTTTATGGTTCTATTAGCCTACCTATCAGGGATAACTGCCAAATCAAAATGACGGCAAGTATGCTGCCGACGTGGCGAAAGACGCCTTCGATATTCGACTTTCCCTGAAGCTTTTCTACGAGCGACATGCTGGCTTAGCGCCCCTTGGGCGCTAGCTGGTTCTCCACCTGCCCGTCGTCTTGCGTGGTGGCGGTGCAGTGGCGAGCTGGTTGAGCACGGCAAGATGGCTGTTGAACGCTGCCCGGCCGGCATGTGTGGCGGACAGTTAGGTGCGAGGGCGCGTCCGGCCTGGCCCTTCACGTAGCCGGCCTGTTCGAGCGTCGTCACTGGCGGCGTGGACGTTGAAGAACATCAAGCCCATCGGGTAGGTGGGGTCGTAGACCTGCCCGCCGAGAGACAGCCTGATGTAGCGGGCAGCCAGGTCGTCGCTGATCGGGCGTCGGGCACGGAGCGGCGAGCTGATCGAGCTTCGGCACCACGAGCGTGTCGCCGGCCCGGACCGCCGCGAACGCTCGGTGAGGCCGGGGCGCTTGCGGTTTGTACCGGTCAGACCGTGGTCGAGGTGGTGCGGTCCTCGGCGACACCCAACTCGGCCGGTCGTTGCCGTGGGGCGGTGGGGCCTGGGCGTCGGTGGAGCAGCGTGCGTAGCGAGATCAAGGTGCCGGACATGATCGGGATATAATAAATAGCTCTCCCTCACTGAGAATCAATCCGTACTGGCTATGTGAGACTTCGATGGTCCTGGCCGTGATCGCCACAGCGTCACGGCATGGGGTGTCCGGTAGGTTCCCCTGTTGGGCAGACGCGCCTCCGGTGCCTGAACCGGTGCCGGAGGGCGTGCTGCTGATTTGTGGCTGTGCTGGTCGGCCGTCAGGCCGGTATGTCGGTCATAGGCGCTGCGGCCTGCTGAGGAAGCAGTAGGGTCGGCTATGCCTGCCGCGCCTGGGATGTGGGCAGCGTGGTGATGGCCTGATCTGCACACGGGCCCCAGGGGGTATCGCCGAGTGGGTGCGCGCCCGCGCCGGAGATGACCAGGTCGGGCGTGAGGATCGAGAGCAGCTTGAGGCTTGAATCCAGCGCGTCAGCGTCGCTGACGCCGGGAATGAATCCGGCAGTCCAGACCCCGTTGTCGGCGAGGAAGACGGTGTCACCGGTGAAGAGGTAGGTGGATGCGTCGGCGCCGGGCACCAGGAAGCAGGTGCTGCCGGGCGTGTGCCCCGGGGTGAGGATCACCTCGACGCCGTGATCGTCGACGTGCCGGTGCTCGAATTGCACGTGGGGTTCGGCGAAGCGACGGATCGCGTCCACTTCCGCGGCGGGTGTGTGCAGTCGGGCGCCGAATCGCTGCGCGATTTGTGCCAGGACGGGGCCGGCCTCGTCTTGATGGCTGAGGTACTGGTGTGCGATGCCGCCGAGGTCTCCGATCTCGTCGAAGTCGTCGTCTGTGCCGGTGGAGTAGAACAACACGTTCTGACCAGAGGGTGGGCTCCACAGGTATGCGTGTGTGGTCAGGCCGGGAAATGGCGAATAGGCTTGCGTTTCCCAGAGGTCGTTACGGATCTTCTTCATCATTGGTGCCTCCTTGTCCTTGGCTGCGCGGCCGGGGCTAGACCTCAGTGGTGGCGGTCGCGCCGCGTTTCTGTGGCGATCGCTTGCGACGGGCGTGGTCGTGGGTGCCGTGGCTGGGTCGTCGGTTTGTGTCTGGCTGCTGCGGTGGTCATGTCCGATTTCGCATGCGTTACAATACGACTCGTAACAGAAGGTACGATGAGATATGGCATCCCGTCAACCCACGGCCCCGGCCTTGGTGGCCGGCGGCCGACCCCGCAACCGGCACATCGACACCGCGGTGCTCGACGCCACCCTGGCGGTGCTCAACGAGGTCGGTTACACCGCCCTGTCCCTTGAAGACGTCGCTCGCCGAGCGGCCACCACACGACCCGCGATCTACCGTCGCTGGTCTGGGCGCCCGCGCCTGGTCCTGGCTGCGCTCGCGGTCCGCCTCGACGTCACCGAGGTCCCCGACACCGGATGCACCCTGTGTGACCTCGGCGAAGGCCTAGGCGTGTTCATCACCGCGTTCTCCGCCATCCGCCCCGACGTGCTCGGACCACTGCTGGCCGACTGCACCAGCGACCCCGAGCTGCACGCCGAGTTCATGGCCACCCTGTTCGACCCTCCCCGCGCCGCAGTCGCCCGCATGCTCGACCGCGCCACCGCCCGCGGTGACCTGCGCACCGACATCGACCGCGAACTCATCCTGGACATGCTCGGCTCACTGATCCACTATCGGACCCTGTTCGGACACGCCCCCACCAGCGACACCGAAGTCGAACACGCCATCGAAGCGCTGCTGGCCGGTATCGCCACCGACTACCCCGCCCTGGTCGAGCACAGCAGACAACTTGAAGCCCAGCAGGGCACGCACCCCACCCACATCTGACCCAACGCCGGCGTCTCGTGTGCGCTACGCCCCTTTTCACGTGGCAGATCCAGCTGCACCGTCAGCCGCTTCCGAACCCGGCGCGGCAAGTGAGGTGGAGGTCCGCTTTGAGATCCCCTACTGATACGCCGGTTCGGCGTCTAAGACATCGACGGGCTGCCGCTACGACTCGTCATGGGAGTGTGGCGATCCAGCGCGCGCTGGGGAGGAGGCGGCAGCGCTGCTAGTTCAGCGGACGCTGGTGTTGCTGCAGTCGCTCAGCTAACCGGGGGTTCGACGCGTGAGCATGTGGATCGCTACCGGGTTTCCCGGTATGGCGTCGAATAGCTGCCGGTAACAGTTCACCGCCGCGTCCGATACACCCGGTAGGGACCGTTGCTGCGATGGGGGTTGGATCGCGGTCAAGTGGTTTGGGATACCTGGGTCTGCGCTACCGCGGTAGGTGCTGCTCAAGGCAACGGTTTCATCCACAACTTAACTTGGGGGGACACCATGCGACGAGTCATCGTTCGTTTTCTGGCGATCACTGCCGTGGTCGGCGGGGTTGCTTTCACGGGGGCTGGCGCGGCTGCTGCTGATCAGGAACGCCCGGTAGGCGGCGACAACTCCTCAGCACCACCACCCTGTGGGGCTGGGGATATTGATTTTGCGAACGGTTGCTTTCTCGGTTGGGGACGGTTCTTCAAGTAGGGCGGAGCGGCTGAGGTTGTCGTGGGTCCTGCAGCTGCGGCCGTAGACGACCGCAGCCTTCCATCTGTCAAGCGCTGACCACGACCCGGTTCGGGTTCATGTCCCCGCGTCGGCTCCGCTCAGGACAGGTCGCGCTGGCAGCTCGCGCCCGCACCCCTCGCTCAGCTCGCTCGGCGACACCGCGGAGCGAGCCGATGGGAGCCGTTCGGTGAGAATCGTACGGACCTGTCGGAGGCAATTCGCGGAGACATGATGGCCGGTAACGTTGTGCGCGCGGTGGTCTTCGACCTCGACGGCGTGCTGGTGGATACGGAGGAGTTGTGGGACGTCGTTCGCCGCGGTGTTGCCGCCGAAGCCGGCCGGCCCTGGCCCACGGAGGCGACCCGAGCGATGCAGGGCATGAGCACGGCGGAATGGTCGGCGTACCTGACTGACGCGGTGGGCGTACCGGCGCAACCGGACGAGGTGGCGGCCACCGTCATCGACCGGATGGCCGCTCAGTACGACGCACGGCTACCTCTGCTCCCGGGTGCGGTGGAGGTGGTCGAGCGGCTGGGGCGTCGCTGGCCGCTCGGGCTCGCATCGTCCTCACCGCGGCGGCTGATCGACACCGTGCTGGAGTCGGCTGGGTTAGCGCAGTGGTTTCACGTCAGCGTCTCCACGGAGGAGGTAACGGCTGGAAAGCCCTCACCTGTGGTGTATCACACCGTGGTGCAGCGGCTCGGCGTGGACCCGCTGCAGGCGATAGCGATCGAGGACTCAAGCAACGGACTGCGGTCGGCCGCTAGTGCCGGGCTGAGCGTGCTCGCCGTGCCCAATGCGGCCTTTCCACCCTCCGGGGATGCGCTTGCGCTCGCCGACATCGTCGTGGACTCGCTCGACGAGATCACCCTGGAGCTGGTGGTCTCGATGGGCCGCCGAGGCTAGCGACCACCCGGGAGAGGTGAACCCTTGAACGAACCTGCGCCCTGGATCGAGGACCGCTGGCCGACGGACCCCGCGAGGGTCCGTTCCATCGTGCTCGTGTTGCACGGAGGACAGGCCCGCAGTCCGACCACGGTCCGGCGGCGGACACAGTTGAGCTATCTCCGGATGGTCCCCTTCGCTCGGTTCCTGTACCGGCGTGACGGCGGGCGCGGGATGTCGGTACGCATCCTGCGTTATCGCTACCGGGGATGGGACGAGCCCGAGTGCCACCCCGTGCAGGACGCCAGGTGGGCATTGACGCAGCTCCAGGACCAGCACCGGGAAGTCCCAATAGCGCTGTTAGGGCACTCAATGGGAGGGCGGGCGGCACTGCGCGTAGCTGATCATGTGGCGGTAACGGCAGTGTGTGCGTTGGCGCCGTGGACCCTGGACGATGAACCAGTGCGGCAGCTTGCCGGGCGCTCGGTGCTCATCGCGCATGGCGACCGCGAGCACATGACCGATCCGTGGCTGTCCTACCGGTTTGCGGTGCGCGCCAAGCAGGTCACTTCCCGGGTCTGCCGTTTCGACGTGCCCGGAGACGGCCATGCGATGCTCCGCCGTGCATATGACTGGTCAGAGCTGACTGCCCGGTTCCTAGCGGCCGAACTCGGACTGCGGGAACCCGACCCGCTCATCGAGGAGGCGATGCTCCGACCCGTTCCGGAGGGACTCCGAGTGCCGCTGCCGGCAATGACCCGAGTGAGGAGGTGACCGGCTCCATGTCGTGTCCGCCGACCCGCAGGTGCACTGACCATCGACACTACCGGTCGGCAGCCGCCACACGTCCATGGCCATCGACGCAGAGATCCGCTTCCTGTACAAGCAGATGGCCCGTATCACGATCACGCCCCAGTGGGCGAAACTGCTCGACTTCGAAACGACGCTACCAAGCGACGTGGAGCGGCTCGCACGCGAACGCGAACAACAGCGGCGCGCGTGAGACGGCCCGCACAAAACGGCCATGGCGTGGCCACACAGCATCGGTTATGGCCGGACTTGCGGTGAGCACCGGAAGTCCGGCGGGTCCTCGCAGACCTTCAACGGCGACCCCGACGGCGGTCCCAAAGCCGCTTCAGCACCAGAAACTGTAAAATCCTCTTGATCACATCAGCCTCCTATAGCAGCGCCGGGCGCCGCCCGGCAGAGTCTGGCGATGTCCCACGGCACAGCGCGGACCGTACCGGCTCACTGCAGCGCAGGCCCGGTAAGTCGATCGACAGGCCGATACCAAACTGACCCCATCCTACCCGCCCCAAGCGACCCTTCAGCGGTAACTGGCAGTGGGCGGTTGAGGTTCGCGCCCGTCGATCTGAGTGGACGCCGGCGCTCATTTCAGTGCCGGTAGCGACATCTGGCCTGAGGTGTTGCGGTCGAACATGGAGCCGGCGGCCTGGTCGTTCCACTTACGCACCGCTGTGGTGGCCTCTGGGCTCTGCTTGTTCGTCACCGTGGGTGCCTGCTCGGTGAGCTTGAGGTCGGCGTCGACGGAGAAGCCCCAGGTGACCACCACGTACACCTTGCCGATGTCCTTGCCGGCGCGGCAGGCCACCATGGTCTCGAACTGCCACGTGGTGGCGGGCTGATCCCAACTCGCGCGGTCCTGCATCATGGCCGGCGTCGCCGGGGCGGACTTCCTCCAGGCGCTCAGCATGCTGCTGTACGTCCCGTCGTCCTTGAGCCCGTACCAGCCTTGCTTCTTGCCGCTGCGCCGATCCACGCTGGTAGCCAATGGTGTCTGGCGCTTCTTGCTCGTCTGCTCGGGGTCCTTGTTAAAGCCGTTCGCGGTCTCGACGAGGCGGACCGTCTGTATGAACGCGATCTCGTCGGCGTCGACGACGGCGGAGTCGGGCGTGAACGTGATGTTAATCTTGTAGGAGTACCAGGCGCCGGTGGCTTGGTCGCCGTCGGTCCTCTCGTCGATCTTGGTCTCGAGCTTGCCGTATGCGGTACCAGCCGCGACCTTGGCCGCCGGAACGCCCTTACCCTGCAGTTGGACAGCGATCGCAAGCTGCAACACGATGCCCACGCCGCCGAGCACTCGGCGAGCGCGGGTCACGGCATCCTGGAGCAGTCGCAGCTGATCGATCGTGAGCGGCTGTAGCTTCGTCGCCGGCATGGCCAGCTTTGCCAGCGACGTCGCTGCCGTGGCCCAGTCACACGACTTGACCGCATCGTCGAATGCCTCCTCATCGGGACTGACTACAGGCCGTGGCATTGACACCCCAGGCATCGGGGCGCCGGGTCGTTGTGGGCCAGCATCACGGTCACGGCGCGGTTGCCAACCGCTCGCTGAAGCCCCAGCGTCGAGGCGACTGAGCCAGCGCAGTCGTGCGCCGGGCGGCGGCCGCAGCGGTCTGTGGTTGCTCACGCTGGGGTACTGGTATCCGAGGCTGCGCGCACCTCCTGATCGTGCCAACCTCTCGATGCCCTGTGATCAGCCTTTTGGGCAGCAAAACGCGCGGACGGGTGCGCCAGGCCGAAGTCGTATGCGAGAGACTCGAAACCGCAAGGAATCGCGTAAAAATGCGCGTGTCAGTGCCCATGCCGTGACGTGCATGATCGAGATGTTGGTGGTGGGAGGACACCGGCATCTCTGGGCTGCACGCTGAGTTGGGCCTGCGGTTGTTCGCGTACCGGATGAGCGGACCGATCGTGCTCAAGCGGCGCGGAGCGCGGATGGACCGGCACCCGACGGTCGCGTCGCCTGGCCGAGGTGTCGGTGGTGCGGCCGCCGCGGATGCATCCGCACATGCGCAAAGATGACACCTACTTCAGGTGAGCGCAAGAGTCACAAAGATTGATGCGTACGACGCTGCGAACAGAACCGGAAGCCACTGCTCCAGATGCGTTAGCGGCCAGTAACGACTCTTTATTATACCGCTACCCAGTGCTGTCCACTCAGCTTTCCAGTACGGAGAAGCCGGAAGTTGCTCCTCCAGGGCGCCTATCACTGCATATTTCGCGCTATTGAGCTGTCGGCATGACCGAACTATCCAGAACCACGCAGCGCACTGACCGATGAGCGCGATGAGCGGGATCGCTAGAAGCCCCGTACTTCCAATAATTCCGTCCCTCCATGCAACGCCTACCAGGGCGAAAATGGCGGTGTTCAGGGTCAAAAAAATGTATTTGCCAGCGCTCGTCTAGCGCTTACCCTGTCGGCCATCTCCACATAAATCTTGTACTGCTCAAGGATCGCTGTACGGTACTTCTCTTCCGCCCCCATGTATTTGGCGCTATTTATTTCTGTGTTCCAGAGGTCGTCCCGCACCTCGTCGACGGAAGACGCCTCCGCGGAAAGGTACTTTCTGAAAATTCGACGCGACGATTCCAGCGATCGGCCCATCGATCAAGAATAGCACAAGTCTCATTCAAGAGATACGACGTTAGTGTGACTCAGAAAAGCGCGCCTCTGAAATGCACTTGAAATAGCTTAAACGACGCGCGTCGTTTCCATGTATTCGTCGAATGCTGCCCTTAGATCTACGCCGAGTTGGTAACACAATTCACACACATTCCGAACCAACTTTGCTGTGTGGTCGGCAGCCAAATCCGAAATCTTGATCCGGACCTCTGGGTTTGACCGCCTGAATGCGGTTCTGAAGTATGGCAGGACGCGCTCGATCAACTCATCGGGACTAACACCTGATAGATATATTGTGTACCAATGAAGCAAGGCAGCAAGATACTCTGCAGCCGCTATGTCTGTGCCAGGTTTTCTTTCGGTCGCACCACTCGCTACTTATCGGCAACCCGAACTCACCGATCGAGACTCCAGCGGCTGGTGATCTACCTGCCGATCGGCTAGCTGGTCGGCGGCCTGGCGCCCTGCGATCCGTGAGCACCCAGCGGGCTTAGGCCAAGACAGGTC
Source organism: Pseudonocardiaceae bacterium (assembly GCA_035640975.1). Lineage (GTDB taxonomy): Bacteria > Actinomycetota > Actinomycetes > Mycobacteriales > Pseudonocardiaceae. The sequence continues at coordinate 1,797 of DASQVB010000178.1, read as the reverse complement.
GAGGATGTCACGTGGCTCAAGGCCTCAGTCCTCGATGCGCGGTCTGCTCTGCCCGCCACAAGGCGATCCGCGACAGGGACGCGGCTCGGGCTCCAAGTTGAGGCAAGGACAGACGTTGAGGCAGTAGTCTGCTATCACCGAGATCCTTAAGGACGCCATGCTCGCTGACCATACGACGCTCACCCAGTTCCTCATCGAGGAGCGGCGCCGCCATCCGGGCGCGAGTGGGGAGCTGAACTCACTCATCCTCGACGTTGCGCTTGCGTGCAAGGCGATCGCCAAGCGGGTGGCGTACGGGGCGCTCGGCGATGTGCTTGGGGCCGCAGCGACGACCAACGTCCAGGGGGAGACGCAGCAGAAACTCGACCTGGTCGCGAACGATCTGTTCCTGCGCGCCAACGAATGGGGTGGCCTGGTCTCCGGAATGGTCTCCGAGGAGTTGGAGGAACCGCATCTCATCCCGGAGCGCTACCCGCGGGGCAAGTACCTGCTAGCGTTCGACCCGCTCGATGGTTCGTCGAACATCGACGTGAACGTCGCGGTCGGCAGCATCTTCTCCATCCTGCGTGCCCGGAAACCGGGCGCGAATGCAACCGTGGAAGACTTCCTGCAGCCCGGGTCGAAACAAGTGTGTGCCGGGTACGCGATCTACGGCCCTACGACGATGATCGTCTTGACCGTAGGCACGGGCGTGCACGGCTTCACGCTCGAGCCACAGCTCGGCGAGTTCATCCTGACCCAGCAGTCGATCCAGGTTCCGGCCGCCGCGAAAGAGTTCGCGATCAACGCCTCGAACAGTCGATTCTGGGAGCCGGCGGTGACGCGCTACGTCGACGAGTGCCTCGCCGGCAGTACGGGCCCTCGCGGCAAGGACTTCAACATGCGTTGGGTCGCGTCGCTCGTCGCGGAGACGCACCGCATCCTCAGTCGCGGCGGCGTGTTCCTCTACCCGCGCGACACGAAGGACCCGGCGAAGCCGGGCCGGCTGCGTCTGCTCTATGAGGCCAATCCGGTGGCCTTCATCATCGAGCAGGCTGGCGGCCTCGCCAGCACTGGGCGTGCGCGAATTCTCGACATCACGCCAGAGGACCTGCACCAGCGCATCGCGTTGATCTTCGGCGCGCGCGAGGAGGTCGAGCGCATCGAGCGGTACCACCACGACCACAACGTGGTCGACGACGAAGCACCGCTCTACGGCACGCGCGGCCTATTCCGCACCTAGGGTTGAGCGAAAGGGGAAGACGCTATGTCAGCCAGGCATCCGATCATCGCCATCACCGGCTCCTCGGGCGCCGGGACGACATTGGTGATGCGTACCTTCGAGCAGATCTTCCGGCGTGAGCACGTGAACGCGGCGCTCATCGAGGGCGACAGCTTTCACCGCTACGACCGCACCGAGATGAAGGCCAAGATGGCCGAGAAATCCGCGGACGGTGACCACCCGCTCAGCCACTTCGGCCCAGAGGCGAACCTGTTCGAGGAGCTCGAGGAGCTGTTCCGGCAGTACAGCGAGAATGGCTGCGGCCGCGTGCGCAAGTACCTGCACGACGACGAGGAGGCGGAGCCCTACGGGCAGCCCCCCGGTACGTTCACACCCTGGGAGGACCTGCCGGCTGACACGGATCTGCTGTTCTACGAAGGGTTACACGGAGCGGTTGCGACCGACAAGGTTGACGTGGCCCAGCACGTGGACCTGCTGATCGGCGTCGTTCCGGTGATCAACCTGGAGTGGATCCAGAAGCTGCATCGCGACAAGGCGACGCGAGGCTATTCCACCGAGGCGGTGACCGACACGAT
>DASQVB010000177.1:0-6677 GCA_035640975.1 Pseudonocardiaceae bacterium | reverse complement strand
CAGTACGGGCAGACGCTGTGCACCGCGTCCAGCTGCTCGCGGGGGCGGATCGGGATGTTGTTGATCGGCTTGTTGGTCAGCGCCCCGGTGGGGCAGGCGGCGACGCACTCGCCGCAGGTCACGCAGGATGAGGCGCCCATCGGGTCGTTGAGGTCGAAGGCGATCCGGGTGGTGTAGCCCTTGCCGGAGCGGCCGATCACGTCATTGTTCTGGACGTCGTCGCAGGCACGGGTGCAGCGGTCGCACAGGATGCAGGCGTCGTGGTCGACGGCGATCACCGGGTTGGAGATGTCGGTGCCCCGGCCGGACCCGCACGGCAACGCGGTGGTCTCTCGGGACACGCCGTAGCGGTCAGCCAGCGCGAGCAGCATGTTGTCGCCGGTGGTGGTCTGCTTGGGATCGGTGTCGCGCGGTGGTTGGTCGGCGATCAGCAGTTCGGTCAGGGTGGCGCGGCTGCGCTGCAGTTCGTCGCCGGTGGTGCGCACCGCCATGCCGTCCTCGCAAGCCCGCACGCAGGCAGCTGCGAAGACCCGGGTTCCGGTATCGACGACGCACATCCGGCAGACCCCGACCGGGTCGTACCGGTCGTCGTGGCACAGCACGGGAATGTCGATGCCCAGCCGGCGAGCCGCGTCGTAGATCGTGGTGCCCTGGGGCACGGTGATCTGACATCCGTCGACAGTGAGGGTGACGCTCATAGCGTCGCTCCCTTCACGAGTAGGTCGGCGAGCGCTTCGTCCGTCGGCCGGCCATCGGGATCCAGCCCTCGGAGCGCGTAGTAGCCGTCGATCATCTCGTGCAGCCGGTCGGCGGTGAGCGCGGCTTGGCGCCCGGAACCGAGCTCGATCGGCTCACGCAGCAGCCGGGCAGGCAACCAGTCGTCAGCCCGGGTCCACCCCTCTCGCAAGTTGAACATCCGTTTGGCCAGCACGATCCGCCGGGCCGTGACGCGCAGTTCTGCAGCGTCGATGTCCCACCCGGTGACCACCCGCAACAGCCCGGCCCACTCGTGATACGGCTCGTCGAAGACCCCGCGCAGGAACTTGCACAGGATCATCGAGTCCATCACGGCGGCCCGGTCCTCGGTGCCCACCGCGGCGGCAACCTGGGCGTCGCCACCGGCCAGCCGGTCGTAGTCGCCTGACAGGTCGGCCTCGTAGGCACCGGAGCGGTTGTGATCGGCGCCCCGGGCGTTGACGGCCAGGCCCAACGCCATGCCCTGCAACGTGCGAGGCTCGTAACCGGGCAGTTCCATGCCCTTGACGTGTGGCGCGAACTCCTCTGATCCCCCGCCCACGACCACGGCAGCACGCCGGGAACCCTCGGCCAGCAGCCCGCCCAGCCCGTCGCCGCTACCGATCTCGTTCAAGGCACGCAGCAGCGCCGTGCCGTCACCGAAGCGCAGCCACGGCGCATCGAGCAGGCCGCGCTGCGCGCACTCCATCGCCCAGGCAATAGTGCCGCCCGCGGAGATGGTGTCCAGACCCAGCTCGTCGCAGCGGGCCGAGGCGGCCAGCACGTCGTCGGGGTCGGACACCCCGCACATCGGCCCCAGCGCGAAGACGTTTTCGTACTCCACCCGGGCGCTGCTGCCGTCGCGGGCGCGGTAGATGTGCTCGCAGCCGATGCTGCAGGAGGCGCAGCCGCTACGGGTGCCGCCGCGCAGGTCGTGCAGTTCCTCGGCGGCCAACTGCGGTGCGCCGGCGAAGGTGGCGGAGGTGAAGTTGCGAGTGGGCAGCGTGGAAATGGCGTTGAACGCCAGCAGGTTGGCCAGCGTCCCCAGCTCGCGGTACTTCGCGGTGGCCGGACCGAAGGAGCGCTCCCGCAAGTCCCGGGCGGCGGCCAGTACCCCGTCCGGATCGGCCGGGCCGATCTTCGTGGCGGCCCGCACCGCGACCGCCTTGATGTTCTTCGCGCCGAGCACCGCGCCCAGCCCGCCACGACCGGCGTGCCGACCGTCGTGGGAGATCGTCGCGTAGCGCACCCCGCGCTCCCCCGCCGGTCCGATCGCGGCGATCCGCCAACCGCGGCCCAGCCTGCGCTTCAGCATGTCCTCGGCCTCGGCGGCCGGCACACCCCAGGTGTCTCTGGCCGCGACCAGCCGGGCGCCTTCGCCGTCGACAAGCAGCACCGAGGGGTCGGTCGCCCGGCCAGTCAGCACGATCGCGTCGTGCCCGGTGAGCTTGCCCGAGATGGCGAACTGGCTGGATGCCAGCGCGTCATTGAGCATCCCCGTCAGCGGTGACTTGGCGACGACGGCGAACTTGGCACTGGTGGTCAGCGGCGTGCCGACCAGCGGCGAGAACACGAACGCCAACGGCGCCTGCGCGCTCAACGGGTCGACACCCGGCGGGGCGAGCCGATGCAGCAGCCACGCTCCCAGCCCCACGCCGCCCAGGTAGGCGCGCAGCACCCGCCCGTCCAACGGCAACGTCGTCACGTCGGGACCGCTCACATCCACGATCAGCGCCTGACCCGCATACCCCCCCACCCGTTCTCCGGCGTGTCCGCGCCCCATGTCCGATGTGTACCCCTCGTGTACCCGGCTCATCGGTTCACCCACCGGCGTCCGCGGAGAGGAAGGCGACGGTGTCCCCGTTGGCCAGCGGTACCTCGCCGTCGCGGCTGATCTGGTCGCCATTGAGCGCCGCAACCACGTGGCGGTCCAGGGCAAGACCCACCGCGGCGGCGGCGCCGGCCAGCGTGGCGGCATGGACGGTGCGTGGATCGCGATGCCCGTTACGGGCCAGCGCGCCGTACCGCTGCACTATGACTTGCGGAGCAGGGTGGCGCCGGGCGCTGCGATAGTCGTCCGGGGAGTTGACGTTGACCACCGAGTCCAGCGCAGGATCGGCCGCAGCCAAGACCGGATCCTCGAGCAGAGCGGCATTATTCAAGCGCAACGTGGCGCACCGCTGGAACAAAAAAGCTGGACGTAGATCGCCAGCCGCCACCAAGTCGGCGACCAGCGGCGCCAGGGTGACCCGGTAGGCGGCGGCGAGCGGCTGCGGGAAGCCACGAGCGACCGGGAGCACCACGTCGGATCCCTCGGTGAGCGCACCCAGCACCCGGCGGACGAAAACAGGGTGCAGGAACGGCAGGTCTGTGGAACAGACGAAGGCAACCTGTGCTCGACCGGTCAACGCGGCAAGTCCCGCGGCGATGCCCTGCAGGGGTCCGAGCCCCTCCTCGGGATCGTCCACTACGCCAACCTGCGGTGGTATGTCGGGTAATGGTTGGTCTGAGGCGCGAACGACCAGCAGCGGCCCGTCGATCGCCCGGGCGAGCACACCCAGGGTGCGGCGCAGCAAGGTGGAGCCGTGCCACTCCAATGCGGCCTTCGGAGTGCCCATCCGCGACGAGCGGCCCCCAGCAAGCACCACGCCGGCCGCCACGTTCCCCACCCGCGCAGCCATCCTCCGATCGTAACGCGCATACCGGACCACGTTCTGGAGACAGACTGCGGTAATCACAGGGTCAATTACCGCTGTCTGCCTCCAACGTGGTACGGCGTTGGCGGCGGAGCCCCCTACGGCACGGCGATGGTGGGGACGCTCGACGGGTCAATGCGCTGGCGAAATGCGGGTACTGGCTGGTGCTCGACAGTGGTCGTGATCAGTTCCCTGCTCTGTCGCTCATCGAATCGCCCGATTGGCCCAACTTGGGTGGTAGCGCTGTTGCCCAGGGGCGACAAGGATTGGCACAGGTTAAGCCATCAGCCGTCACGGCAGCATGCTTACGAGGTGGTTAACCAGAAGCCTGGGGGCATGAAAACCACTGGATTGGCCAGGAGTTCTGATGGTCGCCCCGCCGCGCCCCGTACCGACGGCGTCAGGTGCCGCCGCCGGTGAGCTGATCGTCCCTACGGCCCGGTGCCACCGGGTGACTGACCGACCGCCGCCCATGGGGCTGCCCCCGGCACAGCGCTCCACGGTGGCGGTGGTGGTGGCCGAGGGGGCGGCCCTGATAACACTGCTGCCCGCGGTGGAATACCTCTTGCAGGGCCTGGCGAAGGTCGAAGCCGCGACACCTCCCGCAAATGGCTTGGGACAGGTGCTGCCCTCCCCGCTGGCCGGTCGGATTGCGTTGGCCGCGTTATACCGGCTCTGGGATGCCCTCAATCAGCAGCTGCATCCCTACTACGGCTTCTCCGGCCATCGGGTGGCCGGCACCGTTGACTCACCCCACGCATACTGCGTGCGTGTGCCCACCGCCGACCTCGCGGTACTGGATGAGGCGGCCCGCACACTGGCCCATCCCACCGGTGAGCTGGCCGCGGCGCTGGACCGGGTCAACCCGGCACACCGCGACGCCCTGACGCAGCTGTTGGCCGTGCTCGAGACCCCCGGGCGATCAGACGATCAGACCGGTTGACCGGCCGGCCTGCTCGTCAGCCTTTTGCGGGCGGGAAGCTTCAGCCTCATCGTATGCTGCGCCGAGCGAGGACCCGCCGGTCCGTGCGTCGAACGCCGCCGGTCATCGGCCAGCGCCGTGCTTGCGGCCAGACAGCCACCAGACACGGGAAACCAGACAAGGATGACAGGCACGAAGTGCCTGACACTGGAACCAGGCACAGTGATGCTCGCACCAGACACGCAATGCCCAGCGGGTGAAAACGCTGGGATGGGCGCAGAACGGTCGGTACAGCATCGAGGTGGGTACCACGAGCAGCCAGAACAGTCAGGGCACACATTACGGCGGCCAACACGTAACGAGACGAGATGTCCGAGCTCACCACGGCACACAGATCGCCTGATCGATCGTGTCGTAGGTGACACCCGGGTTCTCCTGATCCGATGTACACACCGGATCAGGCAACGGCAGACACGCTTGAGAACCCCTCGTACTTAGTGCCTCCTGCGTCGCCACTGCTGGGCTGTAAGCAAGATCCAATCCCGGAGAAACCAACACCAGCACAACACCGCAACACCCAGCAGAACTCGCCTTGCGATCCGCACAGCAACCCCCTACCAGCGATCTACCACCCATACACAGCATTGAGTATTAGGACAGTGAAAGTCTATGGGACTCCTCGACTATGACGTCGAGATCCGCAAGATCATCTGTTCGACCGTGCCGCACGTTCACGTGCAGGTGATGACAAGGGCACGATCGACAAGTCGACCCGCAGACACGTCGTGCGTACCGCTCGCCGTGTGTACATTGCCACACCGTTGCTCTCACCAACCCTGTGTGCCCCCGAAACCGAGCGCGAAGCGTCCGTGGAGCTGCGTGACCCCTCAATGACCGCGACGTCGCCGACCTGATCACCGCCTGCCATGAAGGCAGCCGAGGCGGGCCGCGTCCTCCGAGTACGTGGAGGCGCTCGCTGTGCGACAGACTGCCCTGAGGGCGGACACCTGCTCGTCGTCGACTGCGTGAGCGTTCAGAAACAGGCTCATGTCGAGGGCAACCATCGAGTTGCCGTCAATTAGGCGACGTTGCGGATGAACCAGTCGAATTTACCCGCTCGGCCTGGAAGGTCGTTTCAGCGAGTCGAAAACCTGCTCGTCGGGCGACAGCGGACGAGGCCGTGTTCGCCGGGTCGACGCGGATGAGCGCCTGCTCGATGTTGGTGCGCTCGTGAAGGAACCGGATGGCGAGGAGCACCGCGCGAGTGGCCAGGCCCCGCCCGCGCCACGCTGGATACAACCCGAAGGCGAGGTTGGCCTGCTCCTGGGTGGCGTAGGGTTGGCGGAGTTGGACGTCGATGGTCCGGCGAGCGTGTCGCGGCTCGCCGTGTGGATTCCGAAGGTAAAGATCGGGCCGTCTGCTGCCCACATGGCCTCAGCGCGCTGGATGTGCGCCCGCACAGTCTCGGCACTGCCGCGGCCACCGTTGAGCCACTTGACGAGCTTGGTGTCCTCCCCCGCGAGATGCTCCGCAGCGTCACTCGGCCGGATCGGACGCATCGTGACCGTCCCGTCCGTCAACTCGGCGACGAGATCGCAGTCCACCATAACGGTATGGACAACGATGCCACACGAAGCACGATCAGCGGCTCGGCGTCCGGTAGCGGATGGGCAGACGACCGCTCGGGCGTTCCCGTTGTCAAGTGTTGAACAGGTACTTCTCGATCGCGGTGGCGCCGCTGGGTGCTCCGCCGCCGTTGTGGGCGGCCATGCGCATCCGGTCGAGGTTTGCGCGGACCGTGGGGCTGGAGGTGACCTGACTGACTGCAGTTCGAAGGGTGTCGACGGTCAGGGTCTCGGCGTCGAGCCGCGTCCCGAGCCCAAGCTCCTCGACGCGGTCGGCGTTCACGACCTGCTCGGGCATCTGGGGGAACGTGACCAGGGGGACGCCGTAGTACAGCGCTTCCATGGTGGAGCCCATCCCGGCGTGGGTAAGGAACGCGGTGGCGTGGCGCAGCACTGCCGGTTGCGGAAACCATGGCCGCGCCTGGACTGTCGGGGGCAGCGGTCCCAGGCGGGCTGGGTTGGTCTGGCCGATGCTCATCGCCACCTGCCACGTCCCGTCGCCGAACGCATCGAGGCAGGTGCGGTAGAACTCGGGGTGATCGGTGAAGATCGAGCCCAGCGAGATGAACAGCACCGGCAGGTCTGGGTGGGGCGGCGACCACGGTTGCCGCTGTTCCCGGTCGCCGAGCATCGGGCCCAGAAACCGGAAGTGGGCGTCGAAGCTATCGCCCGCGGGCTGGAACTCGCGTGGGAGGAACA
>DASQVB010000176.1:0-12774 GCA_035640975.1 Pseudonocardiaceae bacterium | reverse complement strand
CTCCTCGATACCTACCTGAGTTGATCCGGGCGATTTCTCATCCGGCAGCCGGCGGCGTCCAAGCGGTGTCACGGCCGGTCCTTCCAGCACCGAGCCATCGACATCGAAACGTGAGCCATGGCAGGGGCAGTCCCAGCTGCGCTCGGCGCCGTTGAAGCGCAGCAGGCACCCCAGGTGGGTGCATCGCAGCGACACGGCGTGCAGGGTGCCGTCGGCTTCCCGGAACGCGCCGACCTTGCCCAGACCGTCGCGGACGACCCGGGCTTCACCGGCCGGCACGTCGGCGGCGCTGGACACCTCGGCCGGCATGATCCGATCAACGACCAGATCCGTTGCCGCCTTGGCATTGATCTTCACCAGCCGCGGAGCGGACCGAAGTGAGACCCGGTGCGGGTTGAACCGGTCCGCCCACGGCTGGGGCTGCCTGCCGCTGATGAGATCGGCCAGGATCGCCGCGGCCATGGTTCCGCCGGTCAGCCCCCACTTCATGAAGCCCGACGCCACATACACCCCGGAGGACACCGGCGTGTATCGGCCGATGACCGGTAACTGGTCATAGGACGTGGGATCCTGTGCGGACCATCGATGGCTGATCTGGGTGACGTCCCAATGTCGGCGCGCAAAGTCTGCCAGCCGCTGAAAGCACTGCTCGTCGACACCCCGCGCTCCAGTGGGGTGGCTCTCCCCGCCGACGATGAGTAGGTCGCCGTAGGTGTTCAACGACCGGGTGGGGCTCCCCGCATTAATCGACATCCCGGTCGGCAGTGGGCCCCGCACCGCGGCGGCGATGCAGTAGGAGCGGGTCGGTTCCAGCCGGGCGAAGTAGCCACCACGATCGAAGGCAGGGTAGTGCGTGGCGACCACCACATGACCGGCGCTCACCGTCGCGCCGGTGGTCGTGACCCGGCACGGCGTGCCCTCGTGGAGAGCAGTGGCGCGGGTGCCCTCATAGATCTCGGATCCAGCGCGCCGGATCGCCTCGGCGAGTCCCCGCGCGTACTGCACCGGATGCAGCGCGATCTGATCGTCGAGCCGGACCGCCCCGGCTACTGGGAAGGGCAGATCGACGTCGTCGGTCCACCTCACCGGCAGCCCGGCGTTCTTAGCTGCCTCGGCCTCACGCTGCACGGTGGAGAGCTCGGTCTCATTCGCGGCGACGGTGAGGGCGGGCCGGCGCTGCAGGTCGCACTCGATGCCCTGCTCCTCGATCAGTGCAGCGACACGGTGTACCGCTGCCATGCTGCCAGCAGCGTAGTCAGTAGCGGCTTCCTTACCATGCGCACGCTGCAGAGAGGAGTACACCGTGGACTGCAGCGCAGTGACCTTCGCGGTGTTGTTACCCGTGACGCCACCGCCCACCCGGTCCGCCTCGATGACAGCGACGCGAGCGCCCCGTGCAGTGAGCAGTAATGCCGTGGTCAAGCCGGTGATGCCGGCACCGAGTACCACCACATCCACCGTCCGGTCGCCGTCCAGCCGCGGGTAACTGTGGGTAGGCATTCGTTCAAGCCACAACGACTGCGTTGCGCTAGTAGTGTGCACGCCGTCCCCCAACCGTCCCCGCTGATGCATCCGCTGGTTGATGCATAGGGCTACCCGGCGGTCGGCGGGGCTAATCCTCCTGCATCGCGGGCTGGCCAGCGGCGAAGATCACGGTGTGTAAACGTTGCGGCTACCGGGTATGTGTACCGCGAAAACCAAGCGTCGGGGCAAGCATGGGCGAAGGAGAAACAATGGTGGCTCAGGAGCAAGGGCATGCCGATGTAGCTGACAGCTCGGTAGGTCAGTTGGTGGAGCGGCTGTCGGCTCAGGTGTCGGCGTTGGTGCGGGATGAGATGGCGCTGGCAACCGCGGAAATGAAACGCAAGGGTGCTCAAGCCGGCGTGGGGATCGGGATCGGCAGCGCCGGAGCGGTCGTGGCATTACTGGGGCTCGGGGCGCTGGTTGCGGCCGCGGTGCTTGGATTGGCCACCGTGCTGGCCGCGTGGCTGGCAGCGCTGATCGTGGGAATAGTGCTGCTCGCTGTTGCTGGCGGGCTGGCGGCAGCGGGGCTCGGGCAGGTGCGCAACTCGGCGCCGATGGCGCCCGAGCAGGCCATGCAGAGTACGAAGCGCGACATCGAGACTATGAAGGAGAGCATGCACCGATGAGCAGCAAAAGCGAGCAGGAATTGCAGGAAGAGATTCAAGAACTGCGCGGTGAGCTGGGCGAGACAGTGCAAGCACTGGCGAACAAGGCCGACGTGTCAGCCCGGGCCAAGCAGCGCGGTAATGAGCTGAAGGAAGAAGCCATTGAGCGTAGCGTTGAGGCCATCGAGCGCGGCAGTGAGCTACGTGACCAGGCTGTCGAGCGCGGCAACGAATTGAAGGAGCGAGTCCTTGAGCGCAGCGGTGAGCTGCGCGAGCAAGCCGCTATGCGTCGTAGTGAACTGCGCGACCAGGCTGTGGAAGCCGCCGAACGGGCCCGCGAGGCTGTCAGCCGAACCCCCAAGGACCGGTGGGCCAAGTTGGCGAGCGCCGGAGCTGCGCTGGTTGCCCTGACTCTCATCCTGCGGAGGGTGCGGAGCCGGTGAGTTCCTATGACAAGGTGACGTATGAGGCGTTGAGTCTGGCCAGCGGGATTCTCGGTGGTGCGCTGGCGGGCGCTATAGTCACTCGCATCTGGCGGGCAGTGGCCGGCGAAGACGAAGCTCCGGAGCCCACCGCACTGGACCGCAACATTCGCGAGGTGCTCGTGGCAGGAGCGCTACAGGGCGTCGTTTTCGGTGTAGCGAAGGCGGCTTTGAGTCGGCTCACCGCGAGAGGTTACCGCCGATTGGCCGGGCACGAACTCAGACACTGACAGCTGAACGCGTCGCCCCACCCCCACATACGGGTGGGGCGACGCCTGCGCGAGCGGGTCAGCCGCCTTGATCCCCGGAAGACGTAGCCGGGCTGTCCGTCGCCTTGTTGTCCAGATCGCTAAGACCCGAATCAAGTCGATCCTTAGTGTGTCCTGCTTCGGACATTCCGCTCGACATGTCTTCGCCGGAAGTGCTAGGCGATTGCCCCACCTTGTGCGGGCCCTGGGGTGCCAGGTCGGCGTCGCCCACGCCATCGCGCTCCTCTTGGGAGACCTCCCGGGGTCCGACGTCTGACTTGCCAGCGCCGCCGCGCTCCTGGATCAGCTGCTCATTGCTTTTGCCAGTCGTCTGGCGGCCAGGCTGCCCCGGCAAGTCTTTGTCGTCGTACGGGGGGAGGGGACGGTCGCCGCCCCCTGGCTCCTGCTCGCCCCCGGAGTGGACGTTAGGCTCCCGCGGGTAGCGAGCACCCGCCACTTCCGGTCCTTGCTCTGTCATAACAGGCTCCTTTACCCATCGACGTGGTGGACGTGACAAGTCGCCGGTCGACCCTGGTCCTCGCGCGGTGCGGCATCTCCTCCACGTGCTGTGGTCGACCTAATCAATTCAGTTGGTAGTGATACCCCCTCGGCGCCGGTGGCAAACGCATCGAGCCGGTACACGATCAGGTGCACGTGCGCAGTGGGAGATGCCTAGACACCTGCGTGGACCCTCCGCGTGCGGCCGCTGCCGTCGTAACTGCCGAAGGTGGCCCCGCGGCGGAGTGGCGGGTGGACACTATTTGAAGGTGTCTTTGATCTTCTCGCCCGCCTGCTTAAGATCGCCCTTGGCCTGGTCAGTCTTGCCCTCGGCCTTGAGTTCGTCATCACCGGTCGCGCCACCAGCGGCCTCTTTGCCCTTGCCCTGCAACTCTTGGCCCTTGTTCTTAGCCTTATCGGCAAGACTCATTGACATTCTCCCTTACGGATAGAATTGTTACCGGTCAGGGTCGATCTCGTCAGGTCTCAACCCCGGTCAGGTTTGAACCCGCTTTTCATCTCCGGCCTGGATCTCTTGCGGGGGGCTCTCTGCCGTAACCGGATCGGCCTCGGTTTCTCCTGCGCCAAGATTGGACTCTTCGCCGATATTGTCAACGCGCTCCTTGAACTCCTCTGCTGAGGGCGCCTTTCCCGACGGTGCGGAGGACTGGTGCTCACCCGGTTCGCTATCCTTGGCGAGTTCTTCCTGCCGCTGGTCTGGGTTCTCGGACATCCTCACTGCTCCTCTCCATTGGGAAACACAGCTAGGAACTACCCCGTTAGGATAGGGTGTAAACTCTCATCCCGGCACCGATCCGTCCTACTCCAGATGAGTGAACCGACGCCCGGTTCCCCCTGTTCGGCGCGGGAGACCGCGCGTCGGAGCGTGCGTGGGTTGGTGAAATCGGTGGTCAGCAGGGTCACCCTGCGCTGCCTTTTGCACGGTCTGCGAGGATCAGGACTGCGGCGGGGCCGACGCGGAAGGGACCACGTGGAAACCAGCGAAGCGGGCGATCTGCAGGTGCAGCTGGCGGACGACCCGAACGACCGGGCCGCGGTCCCGACGGCGATCGAGCGGGCCGCGCGCGAGGAAGCGGCGCGAAACAACGCTGCCGACAGCAAGCTGTCCGACGTCAGCTCGCTGCAGGTCGGGCCGGCAGCTGCGTCAGTGTCCATGCAGCGGGTCCTGCATCGGGTGATGATGCCCCGGGCAGACGATCCCCCTGACGTACGCCCGCTCTATCTGGATGAACCAGAGAACCTGCACGGTCGCACCTCTGAAGTCGTCTCCAGGTCGACGGTGCGGCTGCCACCCTGGAGCCAGCTGTCGTTCGCGACCTACTTCAACGCCTTCCCGGCTAGTTACTGGAAGCGCTGGACCCGGGTTGAGGAGGTCGCGCTACGGCTTTCCGTGCTGGGCTGCGGGCGGGTGGACCTCTACCGCTCCAAGCCCAACGGCGATGTCGTGCACCTGGAGGGTAAACAACTCAACACCGGTGACAGTGTGATCGAGCTCGAATTTCGGGAGTCGCTGGCGCCGTTCGAGGACGGTGGTTGGGTCTGGTTCGACGTTGCCACCGAGCGGGAGTCACTGACCATCGCCGATGGCGCATGGATCGTCGATGAGCCACTGCCGGCGCAACCGCTGGCAGTGGCGATCACGACCTTCAACCGTCCGGCCGACTGCGTCGCCGCGCTGGCGGCGCTGGCCGAGGACCAGGCCGTGCTCGATGTCATCGCGAAGGTCATCGTGGTCGATCAGGGCAGCGTCAAGGTATGCGATCATCAGGCCTTCGGGCCTGTCGCGGCCCAGCTGGGGAATCGGCTGGCGGTGATCAACCAGGACAACCTCGGTGGTTCTGGTGGGTTCACCCGCGGCATGCTCGAGGCGCTGCGCACTCCTGGCGTCGAGCATGTGATGGTGATGGACGACGACGTCCGGCTGGAGCCGGACAGCGTGCTACGCGCGCACGCCTTCGCCTGCGCGACATCATCGCCGGTGATCGTCGGCGCTCAGATGCTGAACCTCCAGTCCCGCAGCCAGCTGCATGCCATGGGCGAGATCGTGGACGTACGGACCAGCTTCTGGCGTCCGGCACCTGGGTCGGTCTACGAGCACGACTTCGCCCAGCTGACGCTGCGCCAGCAACGCTTGCTGCACGCTCGCATCCACTCCACCTACAACGGCTGGTGGATGTGCCTTTTCCCGCGCGAGGTGCTCGAACGCACCGGCCTGCCGCTGCCGCTGTTCATCAAATGGGACGACGCGGAGTACGCATTGCGGGCTGGTGAGTGCGGCTTTCCGACCGTCACCCTGCCCGGCGCGGCGATCTGGCACATGCCCTGGACCGACAAGGACGACGCGACCGACTGGACGGCGTATTTCCACCTGCGCAACCGGCTGATCACCCTGGCGCTGCACAGCCCGTATGACGTGCGCAGGGCGCTTGTGCAAGATGGCCTGCGCACCACCTTCAAGCACCTGATGGCGATGGAGTATTCGACCGTAGCGTTGCACCATAAGTCGATCGAGGATTTCCTCGCCGGGCCGGATGGCCTGTTCGATTCGCTCCGCGATGCGTTGCCCGCCGTCCGTGCGTTGCGCGAAGGCTACGACGACGCCCGGATTCTTCCGTCGGCCCAGCAACTGCCGATGCCGTTGTTCGATCCGGTACGCATCGAACAGCTGCTCGAGCCACCGGTGCGTCCGGTGGCCATCGTCAAGCGTGCGCTGTCCACGGTGTCGCATCACCTGCGCTCGCCGGCGCCGCCGAGCCGGGACCGACCTCAGATCAACGTGCCGGCCCGCAACGCTCGCTGGTTCCTGCTCGGCATGGTGGACTCAGCCACGGTCTCGAACGCTGATGGCAGCGGCGTCGCCTTCCGCAAGCGGGACCCGCAGCAGTTCCGCGCCTTGCTGGCGCGCACGGTCGTGCTTTACCGCAGGCTGGTGGCGGAGTGGAGCGTGACAGCGGAGCAGTACCGTGCCGCGGTGCCAGAGCTCACCTCCGTGGACTCCTGGGAACAGGCCTTCAAGGGCCAGCGAATCGACGCGGTGCCCCTGAGAACGCGGCGCCCCTGAGCTAGGCGTCTGCCCAGTTCCTGCTCGCCAGACTGGCGCGGATGGATCGCGCCATGATCACGACGACTACCGCCGGTCCGGCGATTTGCGCCACTACCACGGCCACCAGCGGGGTAGTTGGTGCGAACAGGGCAACGCTGAAGACGACGGTGCCGGTGATCCACGCCGACATCGCCGTCCGGTGCTCGTCCAGCGCCACCAGCGCGGGTTGCATGACCTGCGCGATCATCATGATCACCGTACTCGCCACCAGCGCGGCGGCGACCAGACCGGACAGCTCCACGGGGGCGTTGAAGAAGACACGAGCCGCCCAAGGACCGCCGATCGCCGCGCCCACGACACCGAACACGCCGATCGCGCCGGCCACGACGACCACGGTGCGGATCTGTCCCCGCACCTGCGTGACCTCGCCGCGCTCGACGGCGGCAGTGAGCGACGGCAGCAGGAACGCCTGCACAGGTGAGAACAGGAACAGCGGGATTCTGGCGAGCACGAACAGCGAGACGAAACTGGCCGCTGTGCCGGGATCGTCGGGGAGCCGCGAGGTCAGCACCACCGGGCCGATGTTCGCCAGTAGCAGGGTCAGTGCCGAGGCACCCGCGAGAAACCCGACGCCACGCGTCATCCGCCGCAAGCTCACCGGAGGGCCCAACGCAGGGTCCAGCGGCGGCGCAAGCGTGCCGGACCGCACTCCGGCCACGGTCGTCGCGACGGCCAGCAGCGTTCCGAGCGCGAACGCGAACCCGAAGGCCGACGTAGCACTGCCGGTACCAGCGATACCTACCCAGACCAGTAGCACCGACCCGATCAGCCGAACCAGGCCCTCGGCCGCGAGGCTGGTCCCATACCAGCCGTACTGGCGCTGGCCGCTGAACAGCCCCCGGACCATATGCACCGATGCGGCCCCGACAACGGCGACGAACGCCGCGACAAGCAGCGACCACGCTCCACCGAACACGCGGTGCACCAGCAGCGGGGATAGTGCCAGCAACAGGGCGATCACCGCGGCCACGAGCACCGCGCTGATCACCGCGGCGGACCGCAGCACTGGCAGAGTTGGACGGTCAGTGGCGATCCCGCTGCTGATCTCCCGGCTTGTCTCCTGCTCGACCGCCGCGAAGACGCCGGGCCCTACCACCGCGATGAGCAGGTATAGCGATGCCACCGCGGTGTACTCACGCGGCGCCAGCGCGTGACCGGCCAGGGCGAGGAAGGCATAGGCGGAGATACCGAGCAGGACCAGCCCGCCGCCGACCGGTACGACATCCGAAAGCCGCGCCCGCAGCTGAGCCGTCCGGAGCACGGCGCAACGGTACGGGATCCTGTCAGGCTCAGCCTGACCCGTATCGGCCGGATGTGACCGGTTACCGTGCCGCGGTGCATGAGGGACTGGTCCTGCTGGTAGCGCTGCTGATCTGCTACCTCCCAGGGCTGGCGTTGATGGCGGCGTTGGGTGTGCGGTCCGGCGTGCTGCTGATGGGTCTCGCGCCAGCGGTGTCGGTGGCCGTGGCCGTGGTAACCGGCATCGGGACCGCGGTCCTCGGGGTGGCGTTCGGTGCCACACCGCTGGGGGTCGTCACAGTGGTGATGCTCGCGGTGGCCGCCGGAATCCACGTGTTCAGGCGTTCACCCCAAGGAGAACAAAGCCGGTGCCAGTACTCCACCACCGGATGGATGATGCAGGCGGTCGGTGCGGTGCTGGTGGCCATCGGCGCCACCGCCGGGGTGGGTACCTGGCTGCGGGGGATGGGACCGTTGTCGACCATCCCCCAGGAGCACGACATGGTCATCCATGCCGTGCTGGTGGCCTACATCCAGCGCAGCGGGCTCGCGGCCCCGTGGCAGCTGTTGCCGGCCGATGTCCTGACCGGCGCCCCGGTGGTGTTCTACCCGTCGGGACTGCACCTGCTGGCTGCGGTGACCAGCGACTTCACCGGTGGCACGGTGCCGGCGCTCAATGCCGTGACCGTCGTCGTGCTGGCGGTGGCTCTGTCGCTGTCAGCGGCAGCCCTGACCATGGTCGCGGCCCGCCAGCTACGGCTCGCTCGCCCGACGGCGATGCTCGCGGCGGGCGTCGCGGCGCTGGTGGCGTCGGGCCTGTACCGGCCGACCTTCCATCTCATGCACGACGGCGGCATCCTGGCCAACAGCGCCACACTGGTGCTGACCCCGGGCGTGGCCGCCGGTATTCTGATGTTGCCCTACCTGTCCCGCACGTCCGCGATAGCCGTCGGGACGGCATGCGCCGGCGTGGTGTCCGTCCATCCCAGCGCCGCGATATCGGTGGGATTCACGGTCATCGCGTGGTGGGCGGGGCAGGCGCTGACCCGTCATGGACGTCAACAGCTGCGCGGCCAACAGGGCCGCCATCCGATCGGGTTGTTGGTGGCAGCCGGCACAGCAGTGACGCTCGGCTTTGCAACGCTCGCCGAGGCACTGTCCTCCGGTGATCGAACCGGTGGGTGGCCACCGGACATCTCGCCCACCTCGTTCGGCGATGCAGTGGGGAGCACCCTGGCGCTGTCCTACGGCGGGCATCTCGACCCGCAGCAGTCTCTGGGTCAGGTGTTTCCCGCCGTCCTCGTTGCGCTCGGAGTGGTCACGGTGGTCGCACTGCGCCGCGGGTTCGGCCCGGTGACCGCATGGGCGGCGTGGAGCCTGGTGACGATCGGTGCGTTCTTGACCCCCGGCTCGGGGCTGGATTCGCTGGTCACCGGCTTCTTCTACAACGCGCAGATGCGGGTGTGGTCGCATGTGTCATTGCTGGCACCGGTCCTTGCCGCGCTCGGCGTGGTGCTCACCGCCAGCTGGTGCGCCGTGTGGTTGCACCGCCATTCCCCAGTCCCGGTACGTCTGGCGGCCACCCTGCTGGTGGTGCTGGCCTGGCTGGGCTACCTGACGGGGCCAGCCTGGCGGTATGCCGAGACCAACGTGACGTCGGTGGCCAGCCGCTACCTGACCCCCGACTTCGTCCGGGTGGACGCTGATGACCAGCGCGCCATCAGCTGGCTGGCGGGGCGCATCCGCCCCGGTCAACGGGTCCTCAACTCGCCCAACGACGGTTCCACCTACCTGTACGTCGAGCGCGGCATCCCGGTGCTGAACCTGGCGACTCTGGGGATGGACAACGTCCCCTACAGCTACCAGCTCCTGGAGTCGTTCCGCTCCTACCCGACCGATGAGCAGCTGCGCGACGTCCTGCTGCAGTACAACGTGGCCTGGGTGTATGTCGACTCCCAGGCGCCCATGATCGGTTCCAGCGGCTCGCCGGAGGGCTGGGCCGGGGACGCAGGCTTCACCGTGGCCCCGGGTCTTGCCGACCTCACCGGATTACCCGGACTGGTTCCCGTCTTCACCAGCGGCTCGGTCACGGTCTACGCCCTGGACCTCGGCACGCTGCGGGAGCTGCCGGGGCGCACGGTAGGACAGCGGTAGTGCTGAGATGCTGGTGATCGCCTCGCGGCGGGGCGGTGGCGGTATCGTCACCGCGCACGCGGCCTGGCTGTAGCCGGTAAAGCCGGCAAATCCGCGAGTTCTCAAGGAGCGCGCACTGTGAGCACGGTCGATGTCATGCTGCCCTACTACGGGCCGGTGGACCTGATGCAGGCGGCCGTGCGCAGCGTCCTCGCGCAGCAGGATCCGGACTGGCGGCTGACCGTGGTCGATGACAACTACCCCGAGCCCGGCATCCCGCAATGGTTCGCCTCGCTGGGAGACGATCGCGTCCGGTACCTGCGCAACGAGCAGAATCTGGGTGCCAACCGCAACTTCCAGCGCTGTCTGGACCTCGTCGAGCAGGACATGGTCGTGATCATCGGTTGTGATGACCTGATGCTGCCGAACTACCTGACCAGCGTCCGGGCGGCGTTCGCGGAGTTCCCCGAGGCCACTATTGTCCAGCCCGGGGTGCAGGTCATCGACGAGTACGGTGCGCCGGCCCGGGGGCTGGTCGACGCTGCCAAGCGGCTGCTGTACGCGCCGCGGGTCAGCGTGCGCACCGAGCTGGGCGGTGAGGAACTGGCGGCGAGCCTACTGCGGGGCAACTGGCTCTACTTCCCGTCCATTGCCTGGCGTTCCGCAGCAGTCCGTGCGGTCGGGTTCCGCGATGGTCTTGAGGTGGTGCAGGATCTCGCTCTGGTGCTCGACCTGGTCGAGCGCGGAGCGCGGCTCGTGGTCGACCCCGAGGTGTGCTTCTCCTACCGGCGGCACCGCGCGAGCTGCTCGTCATGGCGGGCGCTGGATGGCAGCCGGTTCATCGAGGAGCGATCGTTCTTCCTCGACGAGGCGGCCCGGATGGAGACCTGCGGCTGGCACCAGGCGGCCCGAAGCGCGCGCAGACACACCTCGTCGCGGCTCAACGCGTTGACGCTGCTGCCCATGGCGCTGGGCAAGCGGCACCGCAGCGGGATACGGGTGCTGGCGCGGCACGCGTTCGGTCCGGCGCTGCCTCGCTGAACGGCTCAGCTAGCACGCTTTAAGCAGAGAGCCTCGGACCGGTAACTGCTTCGCCATTCACCGATCGCGTTCGCGCAGGCCTGCTCCCATACCAGTTCGAACTGCGCTGGCTTCGGTGCGGCAGGAACGTGGTGGGTGTAGTTCAGCTTGAGTAGCTGGCGCATCAAAGGACTAGACTGTTGCGTGTGGGCGGCGATGTCTCGCTCAGTGCGTCCCGGGTCGGATATGAAGTCCACTATCTCACAGTCACAGAAATAGGCCAGTACACCGACCTCGCTGGGGCTCACCACCGTCGCACCGGGCGTCATCTTGGAAATGTCCTCGGCCACGCGCTGGTACTCGGCGCGGGTGGCCCAGTTGGTGTCAATCGGCGGCGTCTCCCACGGCACGCCCCGCACAACGTCGTAACCAGCTGCGGCCAGTAGCACCAGGGACACCGATCCGAGCGCGGCCACACCGCGAGGGCTGGTAACTCGACTGGCCTGAACCACGACCAGAGCTGTCACCACCAAGCACAGGCTGAGACCAGCGATGACGGGTCCGTAATACCAGTGGGACGGTGGAGTCGCGAGTAGGGCGAAAACCGCCGCATGGGCAATTCCGCCGAGCCCGAACGCGAGTGCGCCCTGTCCCGCACCGGTGGCTACCACGTCTCGTCGCCGAACGGCGAGCACTGCCCAGCTGATCAGCGCCACCAGGCCACACCCAGCGGCCAGCAAAGTAAGAGCGGCCGCCAGCGGCCGATACGTCAGGTACCACAGCGGCCCGCTGACGAAGTGGTAGCCCACCCACCCGTCGCCGTGGGTCTTCAGAAAAAACGTGTCGGGCAGCGCAGAGCCTAAGTAAAACCAGCTGAAGATAAACCAGGGCGCTGCGACCGCCACCGCGACCAGGCCGCTGCGCAGCGCCCGGCGCCGGGCAGCGGCCACGGTGAGCACAACGACGACATCGACCACAGCGAGGTCGGGCCGACCGAGGGCCAGCAGCCCAGCAACTATCCCAGTGGCAAGCCACCGTCCCGCTAGCGCATAGCGCACCAGGCCGATGAACAACGCGATGCAAAGGTAGGTCTCCAGGCCGATCGTGGAAGCAAGCAGCGGGCTGGACAGCAGCAGCCCCACGCCGAGCGCCGGCAGCAGCCACCGCGACAGTCGCGTCATTTCCGCGATGCGCAGCAGCCACACTGCGGAGGCGGCTGTCGTGGCCATCAATAGCAGCCCCACCGCCAGCACCGGCCCGCGCACTACCGCCGTGATCGCAGCCAGCAGGCCCACAGTCAGCGGCGAAGTAGCGGTGTTCGCCGTCAGCGAGGGGACAACTCCCCAACGCCCATGGAACGCCAGATTCCGCGCGTAGTCCACCGTGATGTAGCCGTCGTCACTTAATCCGCGATGAGCGACCAGGAACAGCAGGCCTCCAGCCAAGGCACCGGCAATGCCACAGACAGTTGACGCCTTCACCCCGGGACGTGCGATCAGACTTCTCCTTTCTTGGACCCTGACGACTGAGTTCGGTACGACAGAATGGGGGATGACTGGGTTTCTGTGACCAGTTCGCGGTTGACCAGTTCGGCGTCCTGCAGCGCCACCCTACGAGCCAGGTCGGTCAAGTGGTTGCTGATCTCGCGCTGACGCAGGTAGGTGTTCAGCATGCCGAACACGAAGGCGACAACCAGTAGGTAGACCAGCAGATCGGTACCGCGCCCGACACCGATCTGCTGTGCGATCCAAGTCGTGTCTTCCGGCCGCAGCACCGCGTAGACGTTCACCACGATGAACGCGAAGAATGCAATGCGCTTGCTTGCGCGGATGTGGACGTTGTGCGCCCGGCGCACGAAGTACACCACGGCGCCGAGTGCCGCGAGGACGAGAATGATCTGC
>DASQVB010000175.1:0-2017 GCA_035640975.1 Pseudonocardiaceae bacterium | reverse complement strand
CGAATCCCATCCCGGACAGGGCGAACAGGCAGCGCAGCGGCACCTTCACGTCGAATCCGGCCCCACTGACCGTGAGCACTTTCTGGTCCAGCAGCGCAGCAGGCGGGGCGCCGCGCGGGCCGGGGTTGTCCCTGGCGACAGCGGCACCCTGGTCAGCGAGATCGGCGAGTATCTCGGCGGGCACCTGGTCGACCTCATGCCAGCCCTGTTCCGGAGGCAGCGCCGAACACCACAGCGCATCCTGGGTCTTACCGGGATCCACCACCGCAGCGTCGACCACCGCCACTGCGGCCAGCAACTCCGAACCCCGCACGGTGAGGTCACCGGGCAGCACGGCCCCTCGCACCGAACGAGTCACCAGCGTGTCGAACGGGGTGACTACCCAGGCATGCACCCCATCGTCCCCGTTACGCAGCCGAACGATCGCGTCACTCTTGAGGCGGACCGCGCGGGCAACGAAGGCACCGAGGTCATCCCTCTCAACAGGGTCCGGAATCCGTAACTCAGCCATCATGGCCCTCTCGGAACGCAGCCAGGAACTCTCGCTCCACGGGCAACAGCCGGCGTGGCCGGTGTGCTTCGGTGTCGTAGGGCGCGAGCCAGGTTCGCGCGGTGACGGCCTCACCGTCCCCGGTCAACACTACGTATTCCACCGTGAACGAGGCGGCACGCAGCTCGCTGACCCACAATCGCACCCGCACCGGCGTGGCCGAGTACACCAGCGGCTGCCGGTAGCGCACTTCAAGCTTGACGACGACCACGCCGCGGGTGAGTCCCTCGGCACCACGTCGGGTGCCTTCACCGAACAGCAGCTCAGTGCGTGCCTCCTCCAGCAGCGTCACCACGCGCGCATTGTTGACGTGCCCGTATAAATCCATGTCCGACCAGCGCACCGCCACGTCCGTGCTGAACGCCGGCACTGTCTCATACCCACCCTTCGGCCAACCCATTCCAGCTGGGTCAGCGCTGACGCGGTCGCGACGACCAGGTTCAAACCCCACATCACATCTCCGGCAGGCACTACGGCGTGTCCCGCGGATCTTCAAGCTTGTTGCTAACTCTCGGGTCCCCCAACTCAACAGCAATGCTGTCCTGGGTCGATCGAACAGTCCTGCTGTTGAGTTCGGGACGCCACGAGCACTCAAGTCTCGGCCACCGATCCCGTCCATGATCCGCGGGACACGGCCTAGTCCCCGGCAGCGGGCCGACGATTTGTCTCGGGAGGGATCCACAACGGTTCAGCGGTGAGATCCGGCAGCCGCAGCAGGGGATTGGTGAGTGCCTCGGAAGGATCATCTTCGCGTCGGTCGATCGGTGGAGCGAGCTGAAGACCGGATGCCCAACGCGTGCCTGGGCCGCGGTGAGGAGACGCGTCGCGGCCATTCGCGATGTCGCCGGTGGCGAAGCCGTCATCACCGCGCGGTCCGGCCACGCCGACTCCGTCAGCCCGGACATCACGGCTTTCCTGATATGCGGCGAGCGCCTCGGCCAACAAATCCCCGAGACCCATCTGCCGGGAGTCTCCGTCGCCTGCTGAGCCCGCCCTCCCAGGCTCCCATTCCATCGCCCGGGGTGTCGGGGCCGGCGGCGGTGCAGAAGCAGGGAACAACCGCCGGGTCGGCAGGAAATCCTCAGTGTCGTCCGGGGGTACACCATCGGTAGCTTCGCGCTCCAGGGCGGTCGGCGGACCCAATGGTGGCCGGGACAGCAACGGATAGCGGACCGGAACCGACGACGCATCCGGACGATCCGCAGCCTGCCGAGTGCCAACGCTGCCAGCGTCGGGTCCACCGTCCCCGATCCGATGGATCTCCGCAGCAGGTGTCTCTGAAGAACGCTCCTCGACGGGTTCCTCGGCGCGGCGCCGACCCGAGCGTCCCGCCGACAACGCCGACGCGGGCAGCAAGTCGCTCACGCACACCAGGGTGCTCGCCCCGCGGCGGTGCCGTGCTCCGGATCGCCATGGGGTGAGGCCGGTCGACGACTCAGTGGGTAGCAGTTCGGCGGGTTTCTGGGA
>DASQVB010000174.1:0-2384 GCA_035640975.1 Pseudonocardiaceae bacterium | reverse complement strand
CCCGCCCTGGCCCTCACCTACTAACTCCCCTTTCCCGCTGAGTGCGGGGAGAGCCAGGAGCGCAACACCGACGGGCCGATGGGGTGGGCAGTAGGGGGGAGGCGGGCGCGTAGGGCGCGGTCGGCGGTGACCACTACGCAGGGGCCTGCGCGGCAAGCTTCGTCGACGATGGTGTCGTCACCGGATCCCGGAGCGCGGACCACGTCGATGCCGGCGACGTCGGGCGCCCGCACAGCTACCCCCTCCAGCACTACCACCGGACGCGACACCCACCCGAATCCGCCTTGTGGCAGCTCGAAAATTCCCGGTCCGGCTGCGGCGATGTCCCGCAGCAGGCGCTCGGCGGCGCCGGCGCGGTCGCGCCACCAGCCATCGGGGCGGGAGCCGACGACGTTAGCCGCGTCCACCACCAGACCGGCCGTAACTGCCTGCAATGCGGGCCAGCTGGCAGCGAAGGCCGGATGCAGGTCCAGCGCGGTGACTGCAGACTTGGGGAGCCAGGCCAGCTCAGCGCTCTCGTGGTTGGGCTGCACCGGTAGCGGTTCGGTGGTGTCGGCGACCACCGTGGTGTAGGACCAGGTGTCGCCGCCGGGGTGTTCCACCACCTCGCCGCGGACACGTACTCGGCCGGAATCCACTGCGGCTTCCTCGGCTGCTTCTCGCAGTGCGGTCTGGACCGGCGTCTCGTCGCTGTGCCGGGCTCCCCCCGGCATGCCCCAGAGATCCCCGTAGTGCGTCCACGCGGCTCGGTGCTGCATCAGCACCAGCGGCCTGCCCTCAGGGTCAGGGGCCCACAACAACAGCCCCACAGCGCCGAAGAGTCCCCACCGATGCTGCCCGTCGCGGCAGTGCACCCACCCGTCACCGTCGTGCCCCACCTGCCCACGTTGGCACAGGCCGTGCAGTGGCTTTCCACCTCGGCCAAAATCAGTTACTTTGCGCCAGAGTCCTGTCACTGCGTGTGCAACTATACGACCACCTGATCGGGGGGCTGCGGTAACAGCTCGCGGTACATCGGCGACAAGACGACTGAGAGTGATCGCTCGATTTCGCGTCGCTAGTGAGCTCGGGGGTGGCCATGTGAGAGGCGTTGGATGGTGGCTCGGGCTGAGCGCAATGGTGGGAGGGGGGACAGCCGTGGTATTACAGCGCCAAAGCGGGAGGTGGACGGCACTGGATGTCGGTCCCAGCGGGGACGTTGAGGTCACGGCGCGGGAGGACCCTGGCCCCGAGGCACTGCGGGCGTGGGACCTACTGGTGGACCGGACGCCTGGCACGGACGTCACCCAGCTCTCGATCTGGGCGGGCTTGCGCGCCCGGGTCGGCTTCAGCCCGCTGTACCTGCTGGCCTACCGCGGCACCGAGCTCGTCGGCGGGGCACAGATCCTGACCCGGCGAATGCCCGTATTGGGGACTGTGGGCTACCTCCCTTACGGCCCCCTGGTGGCACCTGACGTCGCGGCTGCCGATGACGTCCGTCGCGCACTGGTCGACGCGCTGGCCGTGCTGGGCCGTCGGCGGTTGCAGATCTTGTTCGTCCAACCTTCTGAAGGTGACCACAACACCAGTGGCGAGTTGCTCCGGCATGGGTTTCGGCCCTCGTCGGCTGGTATCGCACCCGGGGGTTCGATCCGGATCGATCTGACGGCGGACCTGGCTGAGATCCGGAGCAGGTTCGGTAAACGACTCAAGTCGTGGACTAACCGTTGGGAGTCGCGCGGCGTCACGGTCCGGGCCGGGGACGAGCGGGACGTTGCACTGCTTGCCGAGCTGATGGCTGCGTCAGCGCAGCACCAGGGCTACACGCCCTTGCCACTCGATTACATGACGGCGCTGTATCGGGAACTCGCTGCCACCGGCCATGCCGTGCTGTTCGTCGGCGAGGTGAACGGAGTGCCGGTCGCCGCCGATCTGATGACCGGATGTGGGGACATGGTCCGCGGCCGGCTGTCCGGGTTCGATCGCTCCGGGGAGGCGATGCGGCTGTCCGTGCCGGCCGCCATCCGCTGGGAAATGATCAAGTGGGCCAAGGCACAGGGATACCGCTGGTTCGACTTCGGTGGGTTGCGTCCGGAAACCTTGGACGCGCTCCTGGACGGCCACCACCGCAGCACTGACACGCTGCCGACTGCCGACCAACCCAAGCTGACCTTTGGGGGCACGGCATTCCGCTACCCCACTCCGGTGGAGATGATCAGGCCAGCGGCGCTGCGGACCGCCTACGACCTGGCGTGGCGTTCTGCTGCGGGGCGCCGGCTGTTCAGCGACGTGCAAAGCCTGCTGCGCCGAGGAGTCCGTAGACGGGACACCGGGATGTTCTTGCGCTAGCAACGCTGTCGTTCGCCGTCAATCAGGGAGACGGAGAAGGTATGAAGATCGTATGC
>DASQVB010000173.1:0-3242 GCA_035640975.1 Pseudonocardiaceae bacterium | reverse complement strand
CGCTCGCGTCCTGAGCGCCCTGGGGATCACCAACCGCCGCTGAGCGATGCGACCAGGACCCGGCGCGGATCGCGGACGACCAGCTCGCGGTCAGTGGCGGCCGCGGTGAGCACGCGACGGCTCGCGGGCGGTCACGCCGGCCGCGATGCCGCCAGCCACGGAGACGGCGAGCACTTGGTCATGCAGCCGAGGTTCGAGGGGTGAGCAAGCCGTTGGAGTCCGGCGTGCTTGGTGGGTCGTAGGCCGCCCCGTCGTGCCGACAGGACAGGTAAGGAAGCATTCGGATGGATCACGACAAGGTGATGGAGTTCATCGGACGATTCGTCACCGATCTCGGCGCGACCGGGGCCGCCGGCTCGGGAGAATCGCCATGGGCTGCTGTCCCCGGCGCAGATCCGACGAGCACGGTGCGCCACCGTCGGTCTTGCCGAGACGCATCAGGGGTCATCGGTCGTTTGCCATGGAGACCTGTCGAGCAAGAACGTCGGGTATCCCACGATCGAGGTTGCTGGCCATCGATCCGAATCCCTGCGCCGGGCACCCCGCCTACGACGCCGCGCAGTGGGCCGTCACGCACACTCCGGTTACGCAGGCCCCCCAGCGAGCGACCGCCGTGGCGGCCGCGTCGGGTATCTCCGCGGACGACGTGCTGCGGTGGGTCTGCGTACTGACTGCGGTCGAGGCGTGCCTGGCATCGCTGAACCGAGCGCAGGCGTCCCTTGAGCTGGCCCGACGCTACAGGGCCGAATAGCTCCGGGACGGTGCACCATAGGCGGTCACCGGGCCCTCGGGCAACCGCTCCACTGGGAGTGTCATGGGACGGTCAGGGGGCGGCAACGCCGGTGGTTAAGGTTAAGCTGCGGTGCCCTGCTCGCGCGAGATCGCCAGTGTTCAACCGCCCATCATTTCCTTCATCCGCTTGTCCATCTCCTCCGGCGAGACGTCTTCGACGTGGCTCGCGATATGCCAGCGGTGCCCGAAGGGGTCGGTGAAGGCCGCAGACCGGTCGCCGTAGAACTGGTTTTCCGGCTTCATGGACGACTCCGCGCCTGCGTCGACCGCCGCAGAGTAGGTGGCATCGACATCGGGGACATAGACCATCACGGTCACCGGGCTGCCGCCGAGCTCGTGGGGGCTCGGTCCGCCCTGCGGTGACGCGTCGGCGAGCATCACGACTGAATCGCCGATTTCGAGCTCTGCGTGACCAATCTTGCCGTCGGGTCCGGGCATTCGCATCCGCTCCGTCGCGCCGAGCACCGAGACGTAGAACGCGATGGCGTCGGCCGCGCCGTCGACTGAGAGGTAGGGGATAACGCGCGGGTATCCGTCCGGGATGGGTTTGACCGCCATGGGAACCGCTCCTTCGTCGCTGGGCCAGGGGGTGAGGCAAACGTAGACCTGTGCCCGAGAGCCGGTGCGGCAGACTCACGCTGTCGGGTACGGTCAGGCCGGCGATAGACGCCGCCAAATTAGAGGTCGATCGAGGTAGTAGAACAGCCATGGCCGACGGCGCTCGCATCGTAAAGGCTCGACGATACGGTGGTTGAAGACGAGGGTCGTCCCGCCGCCTTGGAGCGCCCTCGATGAGCTCGATGAGCTCGCCCAGGCCAGACGAGCTGACTACTCCGGACGACCACCACCAAGAACCCTGAAGGCCGCGCAGGCCGACGAACGGGCTGGTGATGCTGCTGGTCAGCGCCGTCAGCGCCACGTGGGGTGTGTGGAGATGTTCTGGCCGGCTCACCAGATTCCCGGGCTCCCGGCTCCTGCTCAGGTGCCGGCCCTGCCGTTGGGCTTGTGGCCGGTGGTATGGAATGTCGTTGGCTTGCTATGGGTGGCGGCCTATCTCGCGTTGGTGTTTGGGCACTGGCGCGCAGCCGGCTGTTCGCACTGCGTGCCTTCGTGGGTTTCGCGGTACGGGACACTTTCGCGGCAGACTCCGCCTCCGCGGTGATCGCGCGCTGGTTCCATCTGCTGGTCAGCGCGCTGTTGCTGCTCACGCTGGCCGCCTTCCACCCAGACACCCCACCGGTGCGCCGTCGCCCCTGGCTTATCGCCTTCGCGGTCGGGATTTGCCCTGACCCCGTCTTGGGGTTCGTGTGGGGCACAGTGCCGATGGACAGCCAATGGCTGCTGGATTGGGCCGGTCTGGGCTGCGTCCTGGTCGTGGCTGCGGCTCTGGTCTACCTGGCTGGGCAGGTAGTTGGGCGCAGCCCCGTGCCGTCCTGGGCGCTTGCCCTCCGTGGCCGCGTTCGTCCTGCGGGCCGTATGGCTGTGGATCTACTACACCCTTTCCGTTGCCGCCATAACAGGCTCCGGGCCGATGACTCTCGGCATCGTGCAAACGGTGGCGGCCCTGGCAGTGGGGCTCGTGCTGGCCGTCCTCGTCGCCGCGCTCTGCGTCGATTCCCACCACCCCTCAACGCACCGCGTCACCCAGACTGACCGGTACCAATCCTTGAGCGGGACAGGAGTGGAGGCGGGGACAGGGCGGCGAGGAACTCGCTGGCGCTGTGAGCCGCGGGCTTTCTACGGTGCATGGGTGTCGTCGAAAAACGTGCTGTTCGTGGCTCTGGCCGGGCATGGGCACGTCACACCGACCCTGCCGCTGGCCGCCGAGCTCGTGCGGCGTGGCCACCGGGTGGACTACGCCACCGGCCCAGAGCACGCCGACGCGGTCTGCGATGTGGGGACGTCCTGGGTCGCGCTGCCGCCGCTGGAGCCATTCGCCCCGCCAGCGCGGGTCGGGCCCGAGGTGGTGGCCTTGTGGTTGCGGCACTTCTTCGCCGCGCTGGGCGCGACCTATCCCGTGCTGCACGAGCACTGCATCGCCGACCGGCCCGACGGAGTTTGCTACGACGCGACGAACTGGCCGGCCCGGGTGGTGGCCGACAAACTCGGCATCCCGGCCGTGCGCACAGTGCCCAACCTGGCCGCCAACGACACCTACTCGCAGGTCGACGAGCAGCTCACCGCCGGGCTCGGAGTCGATCATCCCGAGATGACCGCGCTGACCGACGACATCGCGGCCTTCGCCGCTCAGTATGACGTCGAGCTTGACTTCGCCGCCACCATGGACGTGACCGAAGCGCTGAACCTGTTGTTCCTCCCACGCGAGTTCCAGCCCGCGGGCGATAGCTTCGACGCCCACTTCCGGTTTCTGGGCCCGATGCTCGGCGACCGGGAACAGCGGCAACCGTGGTCGCCGCCCCACCCAGACCTGCCGGTGCTGTTCATCTCGC
>DASQVB010000172.1:0-4722 GCA_035640975.1 Pseudonocardiaceae bacterium | reverse complement strand
AGCGGCACAACCCGTCCCGAGTCGACATGCAGCAGCGGCTTGACCGCCAACGCGCTGCCCAGCAGCGCGGCCGCCTGGCTGATCCTGCCTCCACGGCGCAGGTACTCCAGGGTGTCCACCGAGAAGAAGGTCCGGGTGCGAGCGCTGATTCGCTCAGCAGTGTCGTACACGGTGCTCTGATCGGCGTCGGTCGCGGCGACTGTGGCCGCAGCGAGGGCGGCGAAGCCCAAGCCCATGCCAGCGGAGCGCGAGTCGACCACCCGAACGCGCTTCGCGCCGATCTGCTCGGCGGCAAGTCGGGCCGACTCCCAGGTGCCGGACAATGCGCGGGACAGATGCACAGACACGACGGTGTCGGCACCGGCCCGGATTGCCTCCGTGTACACCGCCTCGAACTCCCCCGGTGTCGGGCGAGAGGTACTCACCGTGGCCCGTCGCGTCAAGGCTTCCACCAATTCGGCCGGCCCGAGCTGGAGGCCGTCCAGCTGGTGGCGACCGTTCACCATGACGTGCAGCGGAACCTGGCGGATACCATGGCGCTCCGCGAGCCCGTCCGGGAGATAAGCGGTTGAGTCGGTGACGACGGCAACGGGCACGATCATCAGCGTAGGGGCCGTCAGCGACCCAGCAGCGAAGCTGCCTGCGCGGGCACCTGGGACGTCACTTAGACCGGAGCGGCAGTGTTGTACGAAAACAGCCGCCAGCCCAAGCCGTGACGCAGAAGCACCGTCCAGTGACAGTTGCTGATCCCTCCGAACACCGACCAGCCTGACACCGGCAGGCCGAGTAGCAGTGGCGTCAGACCAGCGATCAACCCGCCGTGGGTACAGAGCACCGCGCTGCTGTGGCCGTGCGCGTCGAGCTCGGAGACCACGCGCGCGGCCCGTCCTGCCACCTCTACCCGGGTCTCGCCACCTGGCGGGGCCCATTCCGGGTTGCCCCGCCAGGTCTGTATGCCGCCCGGGCAACGCACCTCCACCTCGGCGTGGGTCAAGCCCTGCCACGTCCCCAGATTGGTCTCCCGAAGCCGCTTGTCGACCCGAAGTGGCATCCCGGTTTCGGCGGCGAGTACAGCCGCGGTGTCCCCGGCACGGGACAGGTCGGAGGTCACCAGCACGTCCGGTTTCAGCTCCGCGAGCAACCGGGCCGCCCGGCGAGCCTGGCCGAGCCCGGTAGCGGTGAGCTGGGAGTCAAGCTGACCCTGCATCCGCAGCGCCGCGTTGTAGTCGGTCTCGCCGTGCCGCCAGAGCACAAGCCTTGTCAGGGTCACACCGACTCGTCCACCTCATCGGGCCCGGCTGGAGGATCGGCTTCGAACGGGATCGTCGGGCAGTCCTTCCACAGCCGCTCAAGGCCGTAAAAGGAGCGCTCCTCGACATGCTGCACGTGCACGACGACGTCCACGAAATCCAGCAGTACCCAGCGTCCTTCGCGGGTCCCCTCGCGGCGCACCGGCTTGGTGCCGGCGGCGGCCATCTTCTCCTCGACGGCGTCCACAATGGCCTGGACCTGGCGCTCGTTGGGTGCCGAGGCGATCACAAAACAGTCCGTGATCACCAGCTGGTCGGACACGTCGAGCAGGGTGATGTTGTGCGCTTTCTTGCCCGCCGCAGCGTTCGCCGCGGTCAACGCCAGGTCTCGTGCGTGCTCGGTGGCTGACACATCACTCCTTGTCTCGGCTCGGAAGCTGGCGCTCGACTGCCCGCGGCGCGTGCATCCAAGCTTGTCACCGCCCAATTACCGTGAGCGTACGTGTACGGACTAGGACAACGCGGAGCTGCCTACGCTCGTCGACGAGGTCTGTAGCCGTTCCTGACTCCGATGACTCGGCACGTGCGGCCCGCGCTCCCTAGGAGAGGGTAAGGACAATGAGATGACCGTCATTCAGACCGGCGCGACCCGCTCACGCGGATCAACGTGTTCACGGTCGCGCCGGAACGCCAAGGTGTACTGATCGCACGCCTACAGGACGCGACCGAGCAATTAGTGCGGCACCAAAGGGACTGTGTCTCGTCCAACATTCACACCAACGTCGACGGCACTCAGCGTGGTGTCGGACCAGGGTCCGATCCCAAACCCCGGACCCCGCTCCGATGTGCGTGCGCCCCAACATGCGGCAACATTGCCGACATGATCGAGGTACTCGAACTGACCCAACCGGTCCGGCGCGACGTACTCGTGCGCTCACCCCGCCGCAGCGGACTGACCAAGGTACTGACCAGCATGGGCGCGACGGTGCTCGCCGAACCTGGCCACGGGCTCTCGGTCACTGGCATGGACGCATGCAGGATCACCTCGGTCGCGCGGCACATTACATATCGATCCAAGAACTGACGCCCCGCAGGGTGCGGGGATGATCAGCCCTGACCGGGTCCGGTACAGGCCGCGCTGTCGGGGCCAGCTCGGCGATCGCAGCGGGGTTTGGCGGGCTCGGACGGGGTGGGGTGAAGGGCACCGGCGCTTACGGTGCTGGGTTGGCCCGGCCGCTGCGGGCCGGTGGTGTCGCGGTGATGGACGTCGATCGGCCTGATCGGCGGTCCCAGCGAAGGTGCGGTAAGTCTGACCCATTGGACACCCCGTCGCGGCGGCCCGCACGGCGCTGTGGCCACCCGGGCCGCACTCCCCACAACCCGCTACGGGGCGGTGGATGGCGACTGATCTGCGCGCGAAGCTGCGCCACTTGGACCACCGCGAGCCTGATCGACACCTATGTCCGACTGCGTCTGAGCGGCCCGCAGCAGGCCACCAAGGTCGCGTTACGACGCCTGGGCGCGACACCAACACCTGCTTCAACAAGATCCTCGCCGCAGCGCCAGCGCAGTACCAGGACAAATAGCGCGATCAGGAACAGTCGGGTTCGGTGACGTGTGTCGTGGCGGACGTAAGTCGCTTCCCACACTAGTATCCGGACCGCTCGCAGACCGTGACAGGCCGTTCGTCGTTTGGTCACCGATAGCGGTTTAACTCCCCGGCTCCAGACGACACCGTCTCCGTCCGTGCCAGGACGACACCGCAAGCGCACCACACCCGCGTCCGCGTCTATCGCGGTGGGCGCCTCCACCGTGACAGCCGTTCTATTGGGGGGCACCGCGTCGGCCGCGCCACCCTCGGTCGCTGCGCCCACCCCGGTGGCGCTGGTGGCATTCACGGCTGACGCGCAGAGTGAACAGTGGCGCACTGACGTGCCTCGTCGGCCAGCAGTCAGGCCGGCACCCGCCGAACAGGCGACCGGCAGGCACCGGTCCGTCGAGAAGGCGGCAGTCGAGTGGGCACCTAGCCCACCGGCACCTGCCGCAGCTGAGGTTTCGTGCTCGGGTTCTTGGCTCAGCGGTGTTAAGCCCGTCGCCAAATCAGGCGGATGTGGCTTGGCGAACAAGTTCGACATCGACGATATCGGCGGGTACCGCGCTGGCAGTAAAGAACATGGTTCTGGTAAAGCATTAGATTTAATGACCTTCGGTGATGTCGCTAAAGGCAATGCTATTGCTGAATACCTGCTAGCCAATAGAAAGGCTTTACGTATTCAACATGTAATATGGCGACAGCGCATTAACTACGGGTCTGGGTGGAAAAGGATGCCTAACAGAGGAAGCGCCACGGCTAATCACATGGATCATGTACATGTGTTGTTTAAGTAATAGGAGGGGCCCTTTCCGGTAACGTAGTAAACACCCTCGTCGCCGCCAGCACCATGCACGGAGCGGCTGATACCGACCAGGTGCCGCGGGTGCGTATCCCATCGCTCAGGCTGCACAAGCACCAGTTCATCCCAGCCACTCGATCAGCATGTCGCGTACCGCGATCGCCCGTCCTCGTCGAGGGTGATCACGCATGTGCCGATGGCGTGGGGCCTAGCACGATTGTGCCGTTGCGCTTGCTCATACCAAGTTCGTACAACCCGGCGTGCCGCCGTGCGTGGTGCAGTGGGCGGGATGGCACGTCGGTTGCGGCCGTTCACCGGTCCGCGACTTGTCTCGGGTCCCGGAAACGGTGCCGCTGCTGATGTACTAGGTACCACCGCCGGAGTTACCAGCAGGTGTATCCACCGGGGTGCACGTCGGCGTACCGCTTCACGTCGGTACACCAGCCGACGTACAAGCTGTAGTCGTCCAGGGTGCCGAGATCCGGGGAGCTGCCGCGTTCGGCGTAGACGCCGGGGGCGAGCTGCACCGCCACGGTCTTGCCCCTGTCGCTGCCCAGCCAAGTCCGAAACCGGCTGTCGAGGCTGTCGATCGGAACTTCCTTCGGATACTCCGGCTTCGAGGTTGGACTCGGGCTCCCTGACGGCGGGGCCTCACCATTGGTGATGACGTTCGCGCATGCCGGGAGGGAGGCAATCAACAGTGCAATGGCGGCGGCGCTGGCGAAGGCGCGGAGCAAGCGCATGGCTGAACCATCGTCGCGAGCGACGTGGCGGTTACCCCCTGGATTACATCAGGTGAGCGCAAACGGCTTAGGTTGGGGGTCAAGACCCCCAACCGGGTGCGCAAAATAGCCGTCTACGGCCATCGCTCATCAGCGCTCGTCCAACGGCGAACGGGCAGCCCAGAGCGGGTATGGAGGGAGGACTGCCTGCTAACGTCGGTACAGGCCGCGCTTGCTGATGTACTGCACCACCCCGTCGGGCACCAGGTACCAGACCGGCAGGCCGTGAGCCACGCGCTGCCGGCAGTCCGTTGAAGAGATCGCCATGGCCGGCACCTCGACCAGGCTGACCGCGTG